>NZ_MDAW01000145.1:40432-210980 GCF_002875385.1 Vibrio sp. 10N.222.52.B12
ACCAACTGAGCTACGGACCCATTCCTTAAGAACGAAATGGATATTAGCTATATCCTATGAGGGGTGCAAGCATAAATTCACTAACTTTGATTCGTTTGGCGAAAATCTAAACTCAACACCCGCTTTTAGACGATTTTATCGACAAAGCATTGGCAGGTACGAGCTAAAAGTGTGATCTACTTAACTTTTATATTTTCGGCTAATTATCGTAGGACACTTCGCTGAGCATCCAAATTTGCAAAACTTGCGATACGTTTGGGCAATCGCCAAACAAAATTTGGTATTTAGGCTCGAAAGGTTCACCAATAAACGTGGTACGAATCAGTTTGCCAGTTTTTAGGTCCACCTGCGTACTCACCCTTCCCTTGAAGTTTTGAAAAATCGCAAATTGTTCACTGTGGTACACCATCTGCTCTCGATAGAACAAAAAGTGGTCTTGTGGTGTTTCAGTAAGTTGGCATTCTAGTGGTTTTAAAGGCTGCTGAGCTTGCACACTCAATGCCACTAGCAATGCAGATAGGCTCCATCCAAATCGCATCGTACGTCCCTATTCTTCTTTCTTTATCAAAGTATAGGAGCTATCGGGGTAACTGCAGCGAAGCTCGGAACTTGTGACTACCAAGAAAGAAAAAAGCTTCAACCAATCCAGTTGAAGCCTTTCTCTATCTCATTATCTGGGAACGAAATGTTTATTCGTCTTCGGTATCAAACACCACGTTGTAGTTTTCTGTGTAGGTACAGTTTGGCTGGCGGCTACAGGTAAAGAAGCGTCGACCTTTAAACTCACCTTGGCTTGCTGTTCTGATGATCATCGGACTGCCACACTTTTTACAAAAGCGGACTTCTTTATCCGGTTCAATCAAATCAATGTGTGCCGCCAATAAACGACGTAAACGCCCCACTTGATAACTGTGTTTCACCGATGCGCCAATCAAAGGAAGGTTCGCCGATTTACACACGTGCATCAGCAGTTTTTGGCGCTCGACTTTGCCTTTATGCAATTGCTGACCATTATCAAGCTCAATAATTACACGAGGTTCAAGCGTTCTAGGGTCGCAGATAACGTAATCAAAGTAGCTGCGTGAAATTCGGTTACTGGCAATAAAGAACTGTTTTTTGTTCTTAACCTCTTTTGGTGCGATCAACGTTGCCATGTTTACTTTGGCAAACACCACAGCATGATCACCAACCGCTGCTCTTAACGCATTAAAAAACGCGCCTTCCTGCCCTTTTAATAAAGGACCTTTCGAACGGTATGGGAAGTCTCGCGTGTCATCGTTTTTGATCACGTACTTTTGAATGATAAAGAAGAAAACAACAAGTAGAACAACAATGATAAAGATGTTGGTCATAGATAAAGTGCGCCTAAAACAACTAGTTGCTCAAAGCCTAAATGGAAATTTTAGCCAGAGCAACAAAACCGATAAATTTTGCGGGGTGATGATAACAGTAGCCAACGTTTTGAACACGATTTTTACGTCAAGTTGAGAGAACAAAAACGGACTCCATTAAGAGCCCGTTTGTTAATCATTGAGATGTAGAGAGAGTGCTAGCTGTTCGCGTCAGGTTGGTTCTCTGGCATGGCATCAATAAACGCAGGCAGTTGATTACATGCTTCTACAATCGAGCTAATTACCGGATAAGGAGTCATATCCACTCCAAAACGTAACGCATTGTACACTTGAGGCACTAAGCAAATATCAACAACAGAGGGAGAGTCAGTCACACTGTAGATACAGTTTCCATGTTGTTGTCTATGCTGGTTTAGCTTCTCTTCTAACGCAGTAAAGCCTTGGTTAACCCAATGATGAATCCACTCGACTTTCGCCTCTTGGTCACACGACAGCTGCCCTTCTAGGTACTGCAACACGCGCAAGTTATTGAGTGGGTGGACCTCCATCGCGATATCCTGAGCCATAGCCAAAGCTTGGTAACGAAGTGGCGATGGTTCTGGAATCACTGGAACTTGTGGATACTGCTCATCGAGATATTGAATGATGGCAAGAGATTGGTTGAGTTGAATATCACCATCCACCAGCACTGGCACAAGCTCAGAGGCGTTTAACTCATGGTATTCCGCGCTATGCTGCTCGCCGCCATTACGTACCAAATGAACCGATTTGGACTCGTACTTCAGCTCTTTTAAGTTCAAACAAATGCGAACTCGATAAGCCGCAGAAGACCGCCAATAGCCATAGAGGGTGATGTTATCGCTCATACTTCCCTTGCCCCTCCCTCTCAGTGTTTTAGGTATTGGCTGACTTGCTGATCAATCGCGCCAAAGATCGAGTTGCCATCTGCGTCAAACATCTCTAGCTTGATTGAGTCACCAAACGACATAAAGCTTGTCGACGGTTTACCATCACGAATGGTTTCAATCATGCGCACTTCTGCAATGCACGAATAGCCTACGCCCCCCTCTTCGATAGAGGTACCATGCTCCGTGCCCTGCTTGTTCGATACGGTGCCCGAGCCAATGATCGCACCCGCAGAAAGTGGACGTGTTTTGCTAGCATGGACAATCAAGTCGGCGAAATCAAACGTCATATCTACACCTGCATTTGGACAGCCAAACGGTGCATTGTTATAGGTTGAAACCAAAGGCAAATGAACTTTGTTTTCATACCATGCTTCTCCCAGTTCATCTGGTGTTACTGCAACAGGAGAAAACGCCGATGACGGTTTTGATTGGAAGAAACCAAAACCTTTCGCCAGCTCCGCTGGGATCAAACCGCGCAACGACACATCGTTAACTAGCATGATAAGACGAATTGCTTCTTGTGCTTCTGCAATGCTTGCTCCCATCGGGACGTCACCGGTGATCACGGCAACTTCACCTTCGAAGTCAATACCCCACTCGTCGCTGGCAAATTCGATGTTGTCGCAAGGACCAATAAATGCGTCGGAACCACCTTGATACATCAAAGGGTCGGTCCAGAAGCTTTCTGGCATTTCCGCACCGCGCGCTTTACGCACTAATTCGACGTGATTGACGTAAGCACTGCCATCCGCCCATTGATAGGCGCGAGGCAATGGTGATGCTAGATAGTGGGATTCAAACTCTTCACTTCCTGAAACCGAACCATTGTTTAGCGCGTTATAAAGATCTTCCAGTTGCGGAGCGACTTTATCCCAGTTATCCAATGCCACTTGCATGGTCGGTGCGAGATGCATCGCGTGGAAAATTTCGGTTGCCGGAACACATTGTGTCAGGTCTTTGCTCACGACCATCAACAGACCATCTCGAGTGCCATTTTTCTTGGTTGCTAATTTCATCCTTGCCCCTTACTTCTCTTGCCAGCTATAGACGTATTCTTTGTTTTCAACCTTATCGAGCTCGTCAGAAAACTCTAACGCGTGGCGCGTATCAATCATCACTGCCACTTCATCGGTGAACTTCTTCTTATACTCCTGACCCGCTTTGAACGCTTTCGGATGAGGGCCATGAGTAAAGCCTGCCGGATGGAAAGTCACCATGCCTGCTTCAATGTCGTCACGGCTAAAGAAATCCCCTGCGTGGTAGAACAAGACTTCGTCATAATCGTCATTGTTATGATAGAACGGTACCTTCAGTGCGCCAGGGTCGCTCTCGATTGGACGTGGCACAAACGTACACACCACGAATCCAGCACCAACAAATGTAGTGTGGGCAGAAGGTGGTAAGTGATAGCGATGCGACATCAAAGGTCGAATATCACGCCAGTTCACTTTCACCACTGCCAAGTCACCGTGCCAACCAATCGCATCAAGCGGGTTGAATGGGTAAGTAATCACGCTGACTTTGTCATGGCGCTTCACATGAACTTGGGTTTGCTCTTCTGAGTATTGCGCACGGAATTCGTCATTAATTGACGGCGTTTGCAGAACCGCTGGGTCAAATACAGCATGATTACCCACCATGCCTTTTTCTGGCAAAGAATAAGCGGCATCGGTGTTTTCAATCATCAGAACAAACATTGGCTCACTTGGTTCTAATCGCCAACTGGTTGAGCGCGGGATCATCACGTAATCGCCTTCGCTCACTTTGAGATGACCATAGTCGCAGTAAAGGTCTGCAGTTCCGTGATGGATGAACAGCAGCTCATCGCCATCGGCGTTACGCACCAAGAAGTCCATCTTCTCGTGCATACGCCATACACGGATCTTACAGTTGGCGTTGTGTAGAAGATGCGGCACTGCCCAAGGCGAAATCTGACTCGCCGTTTCGACTAGGTTGAAATCGAAAGCTCGCGGACGTAAATCGCCTTCCCACTCAGACCAACCTGTCGGTGCGTGTTGATGATGAAAGTGTGCCGCAGGACCGAAGAACCCACTTCGACCTGCTTCACGTTCGTAAATTGCCTCTTCCGGGAAATCAGCATGTGCTTGCTTGGAGCACACTCCCTCCCGATGAGGGAATGTGATCCATTTATGCATCGCTTAGTACTCCTCGGCGGATTTGATCTTCTTCAATCGATTCAAACAAGGCTTTGAAGTTACCTTCGCCAAAGCCCTCGTTGCCTTTACGTTGAATGATTTCGAAGAACACCGGACCAATAACGGTCTGGGTGAAGATTTGCAGCAAGATGCCGTCTTTGGTTGGCGCGCCATCAATAAGAACTTGTAGATCGCGCAGTTTGTTGACGTCTTCCCCGTGTCCTTTTACGCGCTCGTCGACTTTCTCGTAGTACGTATCTGGTGTCGGCATAAAGTCCATGCCACGATCACGCAGTGTTTGAACGGTTTGGTAGATGTCATCGGTGGTCATCGCGATGTGCTGAATACCTTCACCGTTGTATTCACGGATGAACTCTTCAATCTGGGATTTGTCGTCAGAAGACTCGTTGATTGGAATGCGGATCTTGCCACACGGTGCGGTCATTGCGCGGCTAACAAGCCCTGTCAGCTTACCTTCAATGTCGAAGTAGCGAATCTCGCGGAAGTTACCAATGCGCTCGTAAAATCCTGACCACACGTCCATGTTGCCTTGCTTCACGTTATGAGTCAGATGGTCGATTTCGTACATGCCAACGTCTGCTTCCGCTAGACGCTCTTCTGCATCATCGTAGAAGCGGAAGTCGACATCGTAAATGCTCTGTTTGCCGTAACGATCAACGAAGTACAGAAGACTCTCACCGATACCGTAAATTGCCGGAATGCTTAGCTCCATCGGACCGATTTCCGTTTTGTACTCTTCACCGCCGTTATCCAGCGCTTGCTTTAGCGCCACGTTAGCGTCTTGCACGCGAAATGCCATGCCACAAACGGAAGGTCCATGAACTTTAGCGAAGCCTTCTGCCTGACTGTGCGGCTGAGCATTAACGATAAAGCTGATGTCACCTTGTCGGTACAGCCAAGCCTCTTTAGAACGGTGTTTTGCGATTTCTGCAAAACCCAACGAAACAAACAGCGCTTTCAGTTGTTCAATACCTTCGCTATCCGCCGCTGTGTATTCCACAAATTCGAATCCATCCGTGCCTAATGGGTTGTAGGTGTCCACCATGACTTTCTCCTTATGTCATTGTTGTGTTTGAACATACGTTCTTGTTCGATATTTCTAACTTGGCGCAGGAGGAGAAAAATTGGAATACATACGAGGAAATCTAGCTTCATGCACTTTTTGCAACGTAATGTAAAAAATATGTTACACGACATTATTCGCCCGCAATCGTTTACGTGAAAAATAAGGAAAACACATAATATCAACGCATTAGCATATCGTTTTTAAATTTACACGCCCAATTAAGATGTAAACAGGTTGTTACCGCAATGACTTTTGTGGGCAGTAACGCGCAATTCTCATTCAAACAGTGTCAATATACGGACAATTATTCTGATAATATATGGAATGAGTGCCGATAAGTGGTAGTATCATTTTTTAACCACTACACTGGCAAATAGTTATGGCACGCCGAACTCAAGAAGATACCCAGATTACCATCAACACCATCCTCGATGTCGCGACAGAGCAGTTGATCAAGCTTGGTTACGAGAAGATGTCCTACACGACGTTGAGTGAGCAATCGGGAATATCGAGGACGGGCATAAGCCATCACTTTGCAAAGAAAGCCGATATTCCTCGCGCTCTACAAGGCCGACTACTAAAAATCATGGCCGATAAGTTGAACATGTCAGGTAATGAAAAAGACTTCATTGACAGTTGGGAACATGCGTTTGGCGATGAAGCGTTTATGGCGATTTGGCGTTTGGCATTTTTGATGACCGTTTGTGAGCATCACACACCTTATCTCAATGAGATTCAAACGCAGATTGAGACTGTTGCATCGTTCAAGCTTAACAAGTCATGCCAACGCACGATTGAATGGTTGATAGGCGTAACTTTATTGAGCTTGCAAAAAAGTTAACCCAATTATCTGGATACGAGGCCGAGTCAGTGACTCGGCTTTTTGCGTTTTTATACTCAGAAAACTTGGATTTGATTATTATTTAAGTATAGCGGCCGAACTCTTTGCAGAGTTCGGCCTATCCAGAAAGGCAGTGCGAGAGGACATGAATAAACAGAGACTGTATTAACCCATAGATGTGATACTGCTTCAATAATTACCCGTTAAATTACAATCGACTATGCAGTTATACTGTTAACTTTTCATCAATTACATAAATAGCTCGACTCTGTACATAAATACCACTCGCCCTTATATAAATCAGTCACTTTCGATATTTTTAAAAATTCGCTAAAAGCTCATAACAAACGATTAGTTTTTCTCTATCACCCCAAAAAACTGGGTGTTAGTCTTGTTTACATATTTACCTAGCCCATTTTTACTTTCGTGACCACCGCATCAGATCCGGTAATTCGTAGGTCAAGAGAATGTCAGGCAGCGGTATTTTTTGATTCAAGACAGTTTTGACACGGACTAGGTGTGTAATAAGAGGTGTTCTGTTCCCTTTCGGGCTCGCACTCTATACCGCTGCGGTCTCGACCAAGAAAGAAAGAGACATCCAAATGACACAAATTAATCAAGAACGTCTAGTTGAACATTTCTGCCAACTGGTTCGCATCGATAGCGAATCTATGAATGAAAAACAAATCGCAGAAACTCTGGCTGAGCAACTGGGCGAGTTAGGCTTTACGGTTCAAAAACTACCTGTACCAGAACACATTTCTAATGGCTTCAACGTTTATGCACGTCTAGAAGGTAAGAAAGAAGGCTCTATCCTCATGAGCTGCCACATGGATACAGTAACGCCTGGTATCGGCATTGAGCCGATCATCGAAGATGGCATCATTCGATCTAAAGGCAATACAATCCTTGGCGGTGATGACAAGTCTGGCATTGCTGCAATCATGGAAGCGGTTCGTTGCATCCAAGCTGAAAACCTAGAGCACAAAACGTTAGAGCTTGCTTTCACTGTGCATGAGGAAGGCGGTCTGTTCGGCTCTGAGTACTTCGACATGACACACGTAACGTCTAAAGAAGCGATCGTACTGGACACAGGCGGTCCTATCGGCACTATCGTGACAGCAGCACCTGGTCAGCAAAAAATCGTTGCAACAATCAAAGGTCGCCCAGCACACGCGGGGCTAGCACCTGAAGAAGGCATCAGCGCAATCATGGTAGCGGCAGATGCAATCAACCACATGAAGCTGCTTCGTATCGATGAAGAAACCACAGCAAACATCGGTATGGTGAACGGCGGTCAAGCGACAAACATCGTGATGCCAGAACTAAAAATCGTTGCTGAAGCACGCTCTCTAAACGGTGAGAAGCTAGAAGCGCAAGTGAACCATATGATCTCTACCTTCGAGTCAGTATGTGAAAAACACGGCGCAGAAGTTGAAATCGAATCAAGCCGCGCATACGACGCATTTGTTATCGAAGAAGACAACGCTCACGTCTCAGCAATCAAAGCGGCATTCGCTGACATGGGCATCGATGCATTCACAAAAGGCACTGGTGGCGGCAGCGACGCAAACAACTTCAACAAGAAAGGTCTAACAACGGTAAACCTTTCTACTGGTATGGCGAAAGTACACACAACTGAAGAATTCATCGCGGTTGACGACATGGTGAAAATCACGGAATTCGTTAAGCACTTCCTAGTGAAATAATCTAGAGAATAAAGCGTAACTAACGCTGAATTTGAAACGCTAACTCGAATCCCCTTCTTGCTTGTGCATGGAGGGGATTTTTATTTCCGTTGAGTAACGTCCCCTTCTATTACGCAGTTAAGCCACCAAAAAACAACGATTCCCCAGAGCAATATGGCGTACGCATACATAGAAAACACCATTTTGTATAGATGGATAAATGTGAATTTGGACATAAGGTACCAATCTGATTTCGTGATCAAATCAGAGCTGGAAGCAAAATCACAGGCATAATTCATGCTATCTATTTCGCCGGCGGTTCCCATCAGATAATCAAATCCATAAGCCACTTGCATTGAGAGTGCTTATGTAATCCCCCTCCATACTGTGTCGAGCTTCTGGCGACACATAAATGTCTATTCAATTGGCAAAAGTAGAGTCTAATATGAAGAAAAACACGCTCGCTTGGCTGATCTCATCCTTATTAGGAAGTACAGCCACTTTCGCATACGCGAACCACGATCTGACACTGGTCGAAATCGGAAACCAAACCTTTGAACGCATGGAAATGCTCAAGCAGTTAGCAGACAAAGGTCAAGGTACGTCTCAACGCGATGGCGAAACCTACCTTGATTTCCAAGGCTATGAATACTGGGTGAACTTTGATGGCTACCCTAAGTTCCCATTCTTATTCGGCGATCAAGACCAAGCCTACCGCAACGTGGTGGACTTCGTCGGTACTGAATGGGAATTCATCATGTACAACGGTGGCTTCTACCTGATGCACAAAGAGTTTGGCGTGATGAACCCAGACGACACAGGTTGCTACGTAGAATATATCCCTGCTGCGCGTGGCTCAAAGCGTCCAAATGGCGAATACATTTGGCAGTCGGACATGATTCAAAACATCGAGACTTCTGATTGTGGCGACCTATCTGCGCCAAACATCAATGCATTTAACGTAGCCAGCGTTTCAGATCAAGGTGTTCAGCTAAAATGGGCTACGCAAAACACGAATAACAATGTGGTTTTGACGTTGACCGAATCAGGTTCTGAGCCTGTTCGTTACGACAACGTTCAATCTGGCTTGTTCATTGATAACCTGAAACCAGACACTCGGTACACGGCGGAGCTTTCTTCGTGCAATGCGATTGATTGTATCGAGCCACAAAAGATTGAGTTCACGACAAGTGCAGCACGCCTTGGCTACGCAGACGAATTAACGCTAGTAAATCACTTGAATGGCGGTTTGACTGGTTCTATCCATTTTGCTCAAACCCATACTACCACCGCCCCGAATCAAAACGATGTGAACCTGTTCCCTGACTTGGTGATCGACCGTGAAGCTCTGCTTTTATTCACGCCAGAAGACAAAACCGTTCAGCAAGTTTGGGTAGAAGTGAGCTTTGAAGGCACTGTAATCACTCGCCTCCCAATGCTGTCACCAAGCGCGCTTGCGGCTTCTGATCAGCCAGATAATGGACGTTCTAAAGTGGTATTCTCCCATCACGCGTGGTCACTGCCGTTGCAATGGGATTGGATGAAGCCAGGCTTGTCGCTGCGCTTAACCGATAACACTGATCGCCAAGGCGACTTAGCTGCCAATGAACTTGTCTTTGGCGGCGCGCCGGAGCTTATCATTCAAAACATCGACATGGGTATGCTCACGGCGCCACGTGATGGCAACACCATGATCAAAAACATGGCAAAACTCAGCGCCGATTACTTCCAGAAAATCCCAGCATCTAAACTGGTGATGGCAGATTACACTGCCGCTTATTTCCCGAAAGTAACGCTGCCAAACGGTAAGGTTTACACCACAAGCTCCGATGGTGAAGGTGGCTGGCACGGTGGTGACATGCGTGAAGCCATTGGTAAAGCACTGGTATCTACAGGTGTGAATAATGCGAACGTCGGCATTGTCGATAGTGCCGGCTATTCGCAAGCTTACAATAAACGCTTCAACCACATTACTGCGCACACCAACCGCGGCGTGTACACCAACGGCGTTATTGACCATGGCGGCAGTGGCGGTGGCGGCATCGTGACGTTAACAGCGACAACCGGTAACGAATGGTCACACGAACTGGGTCATAACTATGGTCTCAGTCACTACCCTTGGTATGCTTCCACGCACGATTTGGAATCTGGTTGGGGTTGGGATGCTCTGCATCGCCGCTTTATCGGTAACTTACACTGGACAGGTGAAGCCACGACTAACGATGTGGGTGGTGAAGTGGTACCACCATTTGCGGGTGAATTCCGCTTTATGCGTGACGCTCAAGCCGGTGGTGAAGCCGCACTATTAGGCACCATTAGTCATTACACGTTAGAGCACCCTTCTCAGTCTCGCCGTGTACAAACTTGGCTCAATAACGGCTTTAACGTTGATTTAAACAGCTCGACTGGCTATGTTCGTTGGAATCAAGAAAGCCAAAGTTACGAAGAAGCACAAACCGACACGCCAGTACCTAGTGCGGCAGGCGTACCTGTTGTCACCATGTTGGGCATTTACGATCCGCGTAACGAACTTGCAAACCAAGTGTACCCGCTAATTTACTCCAACTACGGCAACGTATTTGAGCTGCCTTCTGCACCCGACGTAACTTACCATCCGGAAGGTTGGCAAGCGGTGTCTTCTTTGTCTGACGAGCAAATTCAACAAGATTTGTGGCAAACGATGAAGGTCAACAACCAGCAGGCTCGTATTTGTCAGTTCAGCTACACAGCAAGCAACGGCGAAAGCGCAAACTTCGTTGGTACAGTCAGTGCGGATATGGCTCGTTGTGAAAGCAGCGAAGATATGTACTGGGACATCAATGGTCACCGTGAGCGCATGATATCTCAAGATCATGACTACTCACTGCTGTCTAAATACGGTGAAGGCGCTGTGACTTACACGCCGAACACCGAAATTGGCGAAGTGCCACTTTGCGTGCTTGATAAATCTGGCACGAGCCATGATGGTGCGGGCTACTTTACCTCTTCCCATTGCCAACAGTTTAGCGGCGTGAAACACAACAACGGAGCAGATTGGCGTTACGCACGACATCAAGGTGGAATGCATCAACCGAGTATGATCTCTCAACGTAGCTGCGCAGTTACGGTGGAACGCCAGGATGGCTCAGTACAGAACATTGCGGTTGCAAGTAGCCGATTAAACGACTCACAAAGCAATAAGTTCCACTTTAACCTAGAGCAACTGCCACTGCCGACTCGTGTCACCTTAAGTTGTACTGACGTGAATGGTGAACAAGTGCTAGATAGCTTGATCCCTGATCAAAACCCAGCGATCGATAAGCTTGTTGGTCCTATCTTTGTTGGTCAGGAGCACGGTTACAAACAATACGTTGATGAACAAGTCATGTTTGCCGACAACGCAGCGTTAAACCGCATCGACTTTGGCTTTGTGGCTGACTTCGACAAGTTCGTAGCAGACAACTACGGAGCGGGTGTGCTGAACAATGGTGAGACAAGCGCAGAACGCCGCGCTGGTGCACTTTACGTGTACCCTAACCCAGTCACCGGCACTCGCGATTACTTCCTAATGCGTGATATCTCTGCGGCGGATTTCCCAACCAACCAAGCAGACAATGAAGGCTGGAAGTACCTAGGCTCAGCGGAAAACCATGTCCAGTTTGGTTTTAACCCACTGAAAGTCGATCGTAGTAACATCGACAATGCACAGCGCATTGCCAACTACTTCAATCAACCGCAGTTGCTAACGTGGGAACAAGCGAGTTCAACGGCATGGGGACAATCTGAGAACGCTATTTTCATTGATACCGATGAAAGTGGTGAGCGCCGTTACTTTATGCAAAAACGTCCGGGAGTGAACAGCGCGTTGCCAGTTCAAAACACCTCTGACGCTGATTGGCGCTTTATTGGTAGCGATACGGATATTGAACAGTACATTGCTGAGCTCAACAGTGACCTAGCTAAGTTTGAAGCCGAAATATTAAACTGGTACAAGCAAGATCGCATGGGAGTTTGGGGCGAGAACAACAACACGGGAACGATAAACGATATTTACGTGTACCACTTCCGTGGTGGTTACCATTACTACCGCCTCATTGACGGCAAGTACTGGTACTTCCCTTGGCCAACGGAGGCGAACCCAAACAACGCTGATTGGCAATATCTCGGTCAGTTCTAACTCGTAAAAATGTTCGTAGCATGATCATTTAACGTTAACGCCCTACCTAAGCTCAGACTTGTGTAGGGCTTCTTTCTATTTTATTTCTGCGGTCTTTTTGGCGTAGCCCTCAAACCGAGTTACACTACGCCCTCTTTTCCTTTTCTGATTCATTCCCATGACTGATGCTGATATCGAGCTGCAACACCTTTGGTTAGAAGTCCAAGCTGAGCGCTGGCAGAACCTGTCACGCTTTTTGTTTAGCTATTACTGCTACAAACACAACATCGTGAGTAAAACCAATAAAGTATGTTGGGAAACTGCCCGTGCTTCACTACCTTGTTCTAAGACAATTACCAAGCGCAAACATGCGGTTATCGAACCATTGATACCGGAAGATACGGTCGTTGGACTATTAAAAACCATCAGTAAAGATGGCGACATGAGCTTTGAAATAATGGTGAGCACACTCGACACATTTTTGCGCTATGTTGTGATCAGCAAACAAGAAAAAGCCCAGCTTAAACCCAACATGCCAGCAAGTTGGTATCAGCAAGAGAGCAAGCTATTAATGGCACGTTTTGAGCTCGCGGGAATTGTCGTTTAAGGTACGTCGATGCAATTACAAACCCTAGGTAAAGGACGCTTCGAGGCGCAATGGAGTGAAGATAAGCATCTCATCGAAAAAACGATCCGAGATTGCATCTGTACGCGCCGAATTTTTGATGAAAACGAAAAGCTCCTTACCCAAGGTGAGCATGTCGAAAACTTATATCTGGTCGATTCCGGTCGCATTTCCATGGGTGTCACGGCAAGAAACGGCAAAACCTTTCTGCTTGGTACGCTTGAGTGTGAACAACAAGTCTTTGGTGAGATGGAGTTCTTTACCGGCTATCGCTGCCAAATGGACATCGTTCCGGTAGAACCGGTTGAAGTTGCGATTATTGACGCGCAAAAGCTGCAAAAATGCTTGTTAGAACAGCCTCGACTGTCGCTTTACTTTGCCAGCGCCATCGCGATTGATTACCAAGATACGGTGGAGATTCTTTCTCGCCGATTACTCTACCCAATCACCTATAACGTGGCGTACGACATTTATCATCAGTATTTAAATGACCTGCCAGTGGATGGGTTCCAAAAGAACTATTTGGAAGCGGAGCGATTTGCCACCTCAGACCGTGTTTATCGCCGCGCAGTGAAAGAGCTTGAAAACAAGGGCTTTATCGCCAAAGAAAAGAAAGGATTACGTATTCTCGACTTGGACGGACTGCGTAATTTTGTTGAAGAATAGCTAAGTTCTTCAATCGTAAATGAGAAAAGGTCTGCATGGTGCAGACCTTTTTGTTCTCTTACTTAACTTCATTTAAGCGGTTTGCGTTTGCTCTACTGTCTTAAACTTCATTGAAACCACTAGCATTGCGACGACTACTGCGTAGATAACTGGGATAGCGTACATCACGGTTTGCAGACCAACCACGCTTTCCATTACCGAACTGATAGCTGGGCTAAACATCGCGCCCGCACTGCCGCTGATTAAGATGTAAGACACGTTCTTACTGGTTGCATTGCGCACAAACGATACACCATAAGCGATGAAAGCATTGTAAAGCGCTGCACAAGCAAAGCCGTAACCGTAAGTCAGGTATGACAACCATTCTAGTTTATCCGTAGTAACGATAACGCTGGTGATCACCATAGCAACAGAGATGATGGTCAGTAAGAAAGTCTGAATCTTCATGCGCGAAACAATCACGGTAGAAACCAACGCGCCAACCAGAGCTGCAGACCAGTATTGAGTGATGATGTTGCCCGCTTGCTCAAATGGAATATCAAACTTCTCTTTCACGAACATTGGCGCCCAAGTTAAGAAGGTGTATAGCGCAAGCATACCTAGGAACAAACCTACGCCACCGCTGATGATACCGAAGTTCCATTCAGATTTTGCTTCTTGCTCAGAGCCGCTTTCACCACCACATTGGTTAAAGTTGGTCAGC
The DNA here is from genome assembly GCF_002875385.1 of Vibrio sp. 10N.222.52.B12. Taxonomy (NCBI): domain Bacteria; kingdom Pseudomonadati; phylum Pseudomonadota; class Gammaproteobacteria; order Vibrionales; family Vibrionaceae; genus Vibrio; species Vibrio sp. 10N.222.52.B12. Next base: position 54,594 of record NZ_MDAW01000145.1, read on the forward strand.
AGAGCAACAAACATGGTTGCCAACGCCACTACACCCACGCTTAGGTAACTGATGCTCCAGTTCATTGCGTTCGTCAGCGCGTAAGTGGTGATCAATGGGAAGACGACGCCTGCAACATTAAAGGTCGCATCTTGAACCACCAGCATGGTGCTTTGAATTTTGTCTTTCCACACCGATACTACGATAGTACCCGCGATACAAAGACCGACACCGCCACAGAAACCAATCACAGTCATGCCAAGCATCACGATAAACAGAGATGGCGCGACGTATAGACTCAGTGCTGCCGCGGCAATCGCGCCGTAACACAATACGGTCATGCGTTTAATGCCGACTTTTTCAATCAAAAAGAAAGCCGCGATCGTACCGGCAAGTGCGCCGCCGTTTAGCAGCGAGAAAATCGACGCGACTTCGTTAACGTTCGCATCAAAGGTGTTGGCAAGCGGTTCAACCAACATACCAAATTGGGTTGCAAAACCCGCCATGATGAAGTTGGCGAGAAAGCTAATTGCGGTGAGTGTTATTTTATTTTTCATAATTCACTCCAAGGGCTCATGAGATAGATGTTCTTAGTATTAGAGAGAGCCGACTAACCAGCTCTCAAAGAAAACTTAATTGTAGGGTTAAGCTTTAATCGCAGTTTCTAGCGCGATTTCAATCATGTTATTGAAAGAAAGTTGACGCTCTTCTGCTGTGGTTTCTTCACCAGTAATGCAGTGATCAGACACGGTCAAAATCGCCAGCGATTCAATGCCGAATTGGTGTGCCAAGCCGTACAAGCCCGCTACTTCCATATCCACACCAAGCGCGCCAAAGCGCTCTAGGGCTGGGATCATGTCTTCATCCGGATCGTAGTAAAGATCGCCTGTGAAGATGTTACCCACTTTGACATCAATACCCTTCTCTTTCGCAGACATGTAAGCGTTGTGCAGCAATTCAAACGTTGCAGACGTTGCCATATGGTAGCCACTGCTGCGCTTAGCATTCGTCGGTGAATCTGTGCCTGCCGCTTGGGCTAGGATAACGTCGCGCATGTGAACATCTTTTTGCGTCGCGCCGATGCTGCCGATTCGGATGATGCGTTTCACACCAAAGTCATTAATCAGTTCGTGACCGTAAAGCACCATTGATGGAATGCCCATGCCGTGCCCCATCACTGAAATGCGCTGACCTTTGTAGTAGCCGGTGTAGCCCAACATGTTACGAATGTCCGTAACCAGTTTGGCATCATCTAGGTAGGTTTCAGCGATGTATTTAGCGCGTAACGGATCGCCCGGCATGATAACAGTTGAAGCAAAATCTTCTGCAGAACCTGCGATATGAGCAGTCATAGTGTTTTCCTCTTTCGTTCTGATGGCGCAATCATAATGAGGAAACAGGACAAAGTTTCAGGACAAAAGTCCGGTTTGAAAGTGCGAGCTCTCATAACTGAGAAAACAGTAAATATGGGGTCAGTTCAACAGATAAACCGACGAAGTTGCATCGGTTCGAAGCGAATGATCATTAATGACTGAAATAGCTACGGTAAAGAAAGAAATATAAAAACAGATTACAAATTCTGTCATGGAGGTTTACAGGTTTGCTTTTTAATCAGAGGGCCGCTTATAACTTCAACTCATTCAATAAATCAGATTCATTGTCATTGATTTTTAAGAGCCTCTCAAAAGAAAAGTTGTAATTATAGTATTACTTTTCCTTTTTATTATATTTATAAAAATCACCTGTAGTTTTTATTTAGATTCAATAGTGAGTATAGATTCTGCAACAACCTTATTTCTTCCACTCAGTTTTGCTTTATATAAACACTGGTCTACTTTATCTAAGAAGTATCGAATGTCTAAGTGTGTTTCTACCCGTTGACTAAATACGCCAATAGAGCTCGTTAGCAAGTGAGCCTGAGCATTATTTTCGCATAGGATTGAAAGTTTAGAGATCGATTCTCTCAATGACTCTGCGCGCTCAACGCAATGTTCATGCTCTGAGTCGACAAGCACAATCAAAAACTCTTCCCCACCCATTCGAAAAGCGATTTCGTCAACACCATTGAATTGCGAAGATAATAACGTCCCAACCTTGGTGATGGCCTCATCGCCCTTTAGGTGACCAAGCTCGTCATTCAGTTGTTTGAAGTAATCTAAGTCAATGGAAATAAAGCTGACAGTTTGCTTTCCTGCTTGCGCTTTAGAAAGAATGTCTGGCGTCATGATGTTGAAGTATCGACGGTTATATAGTCCCGATAATTCATCAGTTATCGCAAGTTCTTGCAGCTTTTTGTTGAGACATCTCAACTCTTTCTCTGCCACAAAACGACGATGTTTTTCTCTAACAAGCTCGATGGATTGAGTAGACACTTCAAAATACATTTTGAGAACGGTATCTGCGACTAAGCCGTTGATACCTTGGAGTGTATCTACCGCATTCACTTTTGCCGTCTCTAAAGAATCGGTAGATTCCAACTCTTTCAACGCGACACTCATTTTCTTGTCGTCACCGATGATATGGAATACGAGCCAGCGAATTAAGAACTGCAGAATATGTTCGATAGATTCTTGCCAGTTGAGGGTTTTAGATTCAGATTGAATCTTGATGACTTCGTTAACGAACGATGCATGACTTTTCTTGTGATCATCATTCCAAACATCATCGAGAAAGTGTTCGTTCCAGATGCTTTCTTCAAAAGAGAAGTGATATTGAGCGTAGTCCTTTAATTCACTAAACACACCGTCAACTTCTATTTGGTCATCATAAATCAACGTATTGGCTAATTTATTTACCAATAAAAAGAGATGGTAATGTTGTTCATCGATCTTTTTAATCCCTGTCTCAAAATTGTGATTCCAAGGAAAAATGATCAGTTCATTATCAGACATAACTATTCATGCATTAACACTATTTCTTGTGGGGGATAGTACCCCATGTTATTTAAAGTTGATAGCCCTTATAATCAAATCAATTAAGCAGAACAATAACCAAATTTGTTATAAATATTAAATTAATAAATTTAATGTTAAAAAATAGCACCGACAGAGTGGTGCTATTTTTATGGGTTAGAACAGTATACTGTGAATAATTACTTTAATTCAATCCACGCTTTACGCTGCGCTTTGTCCATGTAGGACCAAGCTATAAAGCGGCTGATTTTTTGTCCTTGGCTCATTTCTACGATTCGGATCGCTTTTACACCCAACTTTTCAAGTTGCTTGCGCATCGGACGAACATTATCTTTCTTTGAGATTAACGTGGTAAACCAAAGCACTTGTGCACTGAATGCTTGGCTTTCGTTCGCCATCTTACGGATAAAAGCAGCTTCACCACCTTCACACCATAGCTCAGCATTTTGACCACCAAAGTTAAGCGTTGGTTTATTGGCTTTTACTTGCGGCGTTTTTGCTTGATTAGCATGAACCTTCACGCCCTTCTTACGCTGATTCGCTTTTAAATTCTCTAACTTACGCTGACTGCCCATCGCCGCTTCTTCAGCAGAGCGATGGAATGGCGGGTTACAAGTCGTAATATCGTAGCGATCGTTTGGCTGGATAATACCGAGGTAAATATTGGATTCACTGGTTTGTTGTACGAGTTCGATCTTACCGTTTAACGAGGCGTTACGTTCTGTGATTGCTCGTGCTGATTCAATCGATTTTGGGTCAACATCGCTACCGGTGTAATGCCATCCATATTGAGTCACACCTACGATTGGGTAAATACAGTTTGCCCCTACACCCACATCAAGCGCTCGCACTTTATGGTGGGCGTATTTGCCTTTTACTTCAGCATCAAGCAACTCGGCTGCACGATGAACGTAATCCGCGCGCCCAGGAATTGGCGGGCACAAGTAAGTATCAGGGATATCCCAATATTCAATATCATAGTGCGCCGCCAGCAATGCTTTGTTGAGCATCTTGACGGCTTTTGGATCGGAGAAATTAATTGAGTCTTCCCCTTTCGGGTTCTTTATCACAAATGATTTGAGCTGAGGCTCTGCTGTGATTAGCTTTTTGAAATCGTAGCGACCTCGATGTGCATTACGTTCATGCAAGCCACTTTTAGCAATTTTGATCACTTCCACATCGCTACTTTGGTTAACGGCGTTAGCTTTCAGACCAGTGTTTTTTGCTGCACTTGCGGCTTTTGCTGTCGGCTTATTTTTCACACGCTTTGGTTTGATCTTGGTGGCATCTTTGCTCGGCTTAGACTTCGCCGTTTTTGGCTGAGCTTGTTTCGCGTTGTGATTATTGGTCTTCATTCGAATTCGCTTTTAAATCGAGGTAAATCATAAACAGACGAGCATCAAATTCGAGTTGGTGATACTCAGGCTCCATATAACAGCACAGTTGGTAAAATGCTTTGTCGTGGTTTTTCTCACGAGTGTGCGCCAACTCATGCACCACCAGCATACGTAATAACGCTTCAGGTGCATCTTTAAACACGTTCGCAATACGTATCTCATTTTTCGATTTGAGCTTGCCACCATGGTTACGGCTGATCACGCTATGCAAACCAAGTGCATTGTTGACGGCGTGAATTTTCTTATCGTAGACCACTTTGCTAATAGGCGCGGCTTTCTTCATATAGCGGTTTTTGATCGCTATTGCGTACTCGTAGAGTGCCTTTTCGCTTTTGATTTGGTGTCTATCTGGGTAGCGTTTTTCGAACCAAGGCACCAGTTTACCGCTGTCGATGAGTGAACTGACTTGCTCAACAATGTTCTGCGGATAACCTTGAATGTATCGAAGTGACGGATGCATGCGTATTAAGTCTGCTATGACAAAAGAAAGGCGCTAAATATACCTGAGATAAGGAAGAGTTTCATCTTAGGTTTCGAGCTTTCCTTTGTTGCGAAACCTCGCTAAACTTCGCCTCCCGACGATAATGGAGAGAAATTGAATGAAACGTGTCGTTCTTTACGTCAAAGACAAATGCCCGCACTGCAAAGATGCTCAACGTTATCTTGATTCGAAAAATATTAACTACCGCTTGTGCAACGCAAAAGCATAGCGACCGATTTGGGGGAAGAAGAAAATGAAAAGATTGGTGTTATATGTCGCTGACAAATGCCCTCACTGTAAAGACGCTCAACGTTACTTGGATTCGAAAGGTTACAAATACAGGTTAACGAATGCGAAAATGCAAAGAGGTCGTAAGGAGTTGGACGCTATTGGTGCTAGGTCTGTGCCTGTGTTGAAGATTGGCGATCAAATCATGATTGGTTGGAATCAAAAGAATTTTGAGCGCATGTATAAAGCCTAACAAACAACAACTTAAATAAAATCAATAGCTAACACACTTATCCACAACCTTACCCACAGAATCAATAAAACTTATCAACATTGGCTTTTTCAAAAAAGTCAATTAGTTTGTTACTTCAGCAGCACAAATGTGACACAGATTAAGTTTTGACTCGCTTGTTTTTAATGAAATTGACGCTCCGTTAAGTTACTATGTGCGCATCAGACGTAATAATGACATGTTTTATGTCAGTTTGATAAAACCCTACTAAGCATTGCCGTGCTTTTCGGGTTTGAAAGGTTATCGCTTGGATAGCGACTTAATTACTTCAAAGAATTGTGATAGTGCTTTAATCAAACCAGTTGATGCTCTGATAAGTATCGATACTGCAATGATTACATACGCAAGATTGTATGGGTCGCTTATAGTCTTTCTCCTATATAGATTTCTATCTATGCCTCAGTAAATTACAGTTACCGAGGCAACCTTTCTTCTGTTCTTCATCAGAACGCAGCCATTATACAGCGTATTGTTTTTCGACACCAAATCACCTCTCTCGAACATATGTTGTAAGTTACTTAAAATACGTGGGTTTTTACACGTATTTCGGTCTATAACTGACCGCCTCAACCTCTAGCACACTTATATAAATCAATAAGTTACAAAGACCACAGTGATTAGATTCACAAAACTGAACATTTCTTTTTGGCACGTTTTTCTGTTAGTAGTCAAAAATCAAAAAAAACACTACATATAGTATTAAATGCACAAGCCATGCAACTACATGTAGATGTGACTTTTATATCTACAGCAGCAAATCTAAACCATGTTCTTGTCAACCGAATACTACTTCTTTTCGGATTGGTAGGATGAATCACCTTTCAAAACAATAAGTTTTCGATTGTCCTTTTTACCTCTGCTTTCGGATCTTAATTTTGTGATTGCCCTTTGCATTTTCAGACACTAAAACTAGATCTTATTTTTTGACCCTAACGGATAAAGAAATCACTGTTTACAGCCTGAAAAAACTATCGAGCACATTTTCAATGTAAACAACCGAATCGACGGTCAAAAAACACACAACCATTAGCAAGAGAACACGTTTCACAGAAAACCAGGTTACCTTTAAAACAACCTTCCACAATTACGCAAATAGTCTCGTATTCAATACCCTGTTTATGATTAAATCAAAAACATGCTAACTGTATGAGATGTCAGATGAAACTTGAAGAAAGAATTCATTGTCTATTAGAAGATGATAGTTTTCCTAGTATCCTTCTTTGCGATGGTCGTTGGGGGATCGGGAAAACTCACTATGTAAAGAACACTCTCAAACCTCACCTAGATGAATACTACAAGAAATCACACAAGAGCATCTACCTATCTCTATATGGTGTGTCTAGTTTAGATGACTTCAAAGATCGCCTACTCTCTCTCGCGTACACAAAGAATGACAACACAGCATGGTTTGCTCGTCGCTCAAACAGCGCTGCTGATTTTTCGGTACAAACTTTTGAAGGAACGAGAGGTGTCGGCAAAGCATTGAGTAGCATAGGCTCAATCGTAAAACAGAATTATTTCAATAAAATTAATAATTTATTGATATTCATTGACGATCTAGAGCGTTTATCTTCTGACGAACTAAGATCTCAAATCTTAGGCGAATGCTTAAACCTATGTGAGCAGAAGAAAGTAAAGATTGTAGTCATTGGCAACCTACAAAAGATCAAAGCCAAAGAAGATATGGAAAAAGCAGATATAGAGAAAGCATTTAGTGACATTGTGACTTTCAACCGTTCTCCATCTGAATTGATTGGAGTTCTAGACGACATGTATACTGGTTACAAAGCACTTTCAGAAAGTCAAAAACTACAGATCGAAGGAATTCTTACCGATTACAAAGTAGACAATATTCGAGTTATACGACGTTCTATTGACCGATACAATGCAATTAGCGGGCTATTTCAAAGAGACGATAACTTAGACTATTTACAGATCGATAGAAACAATCTCTTTACCTCATTCGCTGTATGTATCGCCATCTATAATCATGGTTTCACTCTAGACGAAGTATTCGAGGCTTTTCGCGAAAGTCCATATCGCGAAGAAACTAAACAGGATGACTCTCCGGAATCCCTATTACGAAGCCTAATACACCCATTACGCCATTTGGCTACCGAGAATCACATTCGATTCATCGCCTCATATGAAAATAACTTCAAAGATCTGACAACGGAGTTAAAACTGCCACTACCAGAAAATAAACTACAAGGAATCTTAGACTACAACTTCAGAAAAAACGACGACGATTGGCTTCAAGAACGGCTTCCCGAAATTAGACAACTGATAGCAAAACCAAAAAAAGAAGATTTCATAATTTGGATTCGAGCATGTAATGTCTACCTCTTCATGATAGATAACTTCTATGTAGAAGATGATGCTAGTAAGTTTCTATCACGAGTTAAAGACCTTTTGGAAACATCCAAATTCAGTTTACCCGAAGAACCAGAAGAGTTACGAAGTGATCTTAGATATTACGTCCATGACAAAGAACTAACTGAACTATTCTCACAATTCTTATCAGACACCGCTAAAAGTGAAAAAGACAGTAAGATTGAATCATACAAGCAGCGTTTTAGGGAGTCATGGCAGTTAGTAGTCGAAGAATCAAGGTTGGAGCATCATGACCGATTTTTACAATATTTTGAAAGCGAAGACTTTGACTTCATTCTGGAACATTGGAGCAATAAAGATATAAGTGACTTCGTCCGTTTTATTAGAAGCAGGTTTAACGTGGTTGATTGTGCCGGAGTTTATGGACAAGACCAAGTCCATATTGAATACCTGTTAGACAGTATCGACTTAAGACAGCCGCAGTTGAGCAAGGGTGCACGACTAGGTGTGATAACTGAACTTCGGGAGGAAGTCCTATCTATTTCTGAACGACTAAGAACAATTCCGGAGTTTGAAAAGCCTGTTTAATTTGGCATTAATAACAAAAAGAGGAAATCCGGAAAGGTACTCCGGCCCGTCCTATTTCTTTGTCTGTCGATCTTATTCAAACCACTACTCTGCAAAATTTCTGAATGTCGCATAATGGCAATTTTTAGTTACTCACACACTGTATTTTTACACTTAAGCCAACCGGTCTCAGTTTAATTCGCGCCAATCTTGCGTCGATGGTGAACTCTGACCATCTTTCTTCATCATTAGTGAGTGTTTATATGTCAGAGACAGCAGCAGAAAACCAAGTAAGCCAGACGCCGCGACCTGTTAATAAGGTCAAGCGCACAACCAATGCATTATTGGCACTCACTATGGTGTCCATTGGTACAGCGATTGTGGCAGATCGCATCATTCCGACGACCGACAATGTCCGTGTGGAAGGCAATGTCGTCTCATTGATCCCACAAGTTTCTGGCCAAGTAGACAGCGTCAGCATTAAGCCAAATACCGAAGTCAAAAAAGGCGATGTGCTACTGCAAATTAATACCACCGATCACCAGATTGCGGTCAAGCAAGCAGAAGCAAAGCTCAAAATCGCAGGACAGAATGTTGGCTCGCAAATGGCAGGTGTGATGTCGGCACAAGCTCAATTGACCACCGCGCTCGTGGCACAAGAAAATGCTAAACGCCAAGGTCAACGAGTTTTAGCCATGGCAGAAAAAGGCGTGGTTTCAAAATCAGATGCAGACACTACTCGCGCAGCCATTGATAAAGCGAATGCCGATGTCGTTAACGCCAAAGCGAACCTAGAAAAAGCAAAAGCTCAGGTGGGAGCGGAAGGTGAAGAAAACGCTCAGATCCAATCGGCTTTACTGGAACTGCAACAAGCGCAGCTGAACTTATCACGCACGACAATGCGAGCACCTTCTGATGGCGCTGTGACCAATTTTAATTTGTCGCAAGGCGCATATGCCACGGCAGGCTCTCCTTTGATGACGTTTGTTGAAAGCGACGGTTTATGGCTTGAAGCCTTCTTTCGCGAAAACAGCATGGGCAATATTAACGCCGGAGATAAAGTTGAAATTGCGCTCGATTATGCTCCCGGACAAACCTTCTCTGGCACGGTATCTTCCGTAGATTTAGGGGTTGCATGGGGCACGAATAATCAGCCAGGCACCTTAGCCACCGTAAAAAATCAAAATGGTTGGCTTCGCGATACACAGCGTATGCCCGTGACCATTAAGCTCGATGATAAACATGCGGCTGACTTCATGCGTATCGGTGGACAAGCAGATGTGGTGATCTACACCGAGAGCAATGCTCTATTTAACTTTCTGGGCAAGATTTGGATCAATCTAGTGAGCGTGTTCTCTTATGTTAGATAGTCTGACTCAAGAACAAGAACGTCGAATCCTGCGCTATGTTGTCACTGTAGGTTTGGCTACTTTCATCGCGTTATGGTTTAACTGGCCTTTGGCATTTTGTACGCCTCTTTTGACTGCAAAATTCATCGTCGATAAACCGCAGTTTCATATTCTACATGTCAAACAACTTGGCTATGCGTTGATCTCCACTGCGGTCATTGGCTTTTTGGTATCAAGCGGCTTGCCAGAGTACAAAATAGGTTTTCTGGCTGTTCTGTCGCTGGGCATGTTGTGGAGCTATTACCTATTTACCGATCCGAAATGGGTAATGTTTGCCACTTTCTTAATGATTGCCCTGATTTTGATTCCATCGGTTACTATCATCGACAAGCAAGCTGCGTTAGACGTAGGCATCGGTTTTGCGTTTTCTGGTATCGTCGCCGTAGCGCTTTACGGGGTGTCGCATGTTTACTTCCCAGAAGAGGATGCGACGGAATTTGCTGGCTTCCCTCCCCTCTAACTCAAGAAGTTCCTTGGAATGCTGCGATTCGAGCTTGGATGATGTCGTTTCCCTTGGTTTGTTTTTATTTCTATTTCCAACTGTCACAAATATTGCTCACCGTTGCGTTTGTCATGCTGCTTTCTCTGATGGCAACCAGCGACAAAGCGGGCAAAACATCATTGTTTTTTGTTATCAGTAATGTGTTAGGAGGACTACTCGCTTTCGCCGCTTTCGTTACCATTTCTCTGGTGCCAAATATGTACATCTACATGCTAGTGATGTTGGTGGTTATTACGTTACTTGGGACCAAGATTTACACCGAGCCCGCCAAAGCCCCAGTTTACGCCACTGCATTTACGGGCTTTATGGTGTTAATGGGTACCTCCATGAGCAGCGGTGCGCTAGACGATAAGTTTTACGTTCGGATATGGCAGTTAGTGTTGGTCGTTGCCTACATGGTATTTGTGACCTATTTCTTCGAATCTCGCGACAAGAAGATCGCGTAGTCGCATTAAGCTTGGACACTTTATGCTGCTCAAGCTTTCATCACTATTGTCGCAAACTGGCAATGAATATTTCATCAAATTGGTAATCTCATACCTTCCATATTGTTATTCACTGAAGGATGGGAAATACGCCATGCTCGATTCACTCGCTCAAAAATTCATCCCGCCAAAGCCTTACCTTGTGCTAGGCAACCGCATGTTTTTGCTTTCTATCGTGCTGCTTATCATCAGTGCGTATTTTTATGATGTCGGAGAAGCTTTTGTGGCGGTGGAAGTGGGAATCATCCACTACCTATACAATCTCAAATTCAGCACAACAAAGGACACGCTATTAGGTAGCCTTCATCCTTTGGTCATGACTTTGACTGCGGTACCACTTTCCATGGTGCCTATCGCTTATGCGCCTGTTACCAGTGCGCTGTTTGCTTTTTTACTCGTCATAACAGAGCGTGATAAACACCACCAAGGAGTACCAAAGTACATTCTGCCGCTGACGTTTATGTTGTTATCGATGATGATGCCAGTAGATATCCCAGCCACAGAACTCATGCTTCAACGTTCAGTATCGGTTGTGCTTGGCATCACTGTGGCGATCAGTGCTAGTACGCTGGTTTGGAGAAATACCAACGCCCAGAATGGCTCGATGAACACCACACATAAAATTGGTCGTGTTGATCTCAAGTACTCCAGCCGCAAAGCGCTAGGAATTGGCTTGGTGTTGTCGTTAGGCATATGGGGTGGCGCAGGAGCCGTTTTAGGTGCTTACCTATTTATGATGATCCATAGCCCGTTTAGTAAAGACTTAGCACCGAAAGCATGGCAACGGTTATCAGGAACCTTGCTTGGCGCATTAGTTTATTTGCCTGTGGGATTGCTATTGGGCTCGTTCAACGCCGACATGGCAATGACAATAACCATGTGGGTTTTGGTCATCGCTTCGCTTTACGGCATCCTTGTATATCTCGAGCACAACTACACCATTGCCACGGCTTGTATCATGCTGCTTATTCTTACTGTATCGGTAGGTCCTTTTAATCCGGAAATGGCTGAATTGATCTTTTCGCAGCGAGTATTGTTCACCGTAATCGGTGGCGCGGCCATGGTGGCTCTTGGGGTATTGATACCACTTAATGAGAAAGAGATAACTGCATAAAAAAGAAAAGTCTCCCAATTAAAGGGAGGCTTTCCATTGAATAGTTTGGTTTTGATTGGATGCAAATCAAACATACCGCTTCACAAAGTCAATGAAAGTACGGTCGGCGATGGATAGATAGCCTTGTTTTCGCCACGCGAGTGCAAGGTCGAGCTTAACGCTCGGTTCAAATGGAATACCCACCACCCCCTGTTCATGTTGTGTCACCAATTCGAGAAGCGCGGTAATAGCAAATTCTTGTTTAACGATACTCAGAATGAGCGGCAGCAAGTTGGTTTCGAATGAGGACTTCATCGTAAAGCCATGCTCTTCACTCACGTGGTCTAAGAATTCTCGGTGGAAGTAGCCATGTTGGAACATCACCAAGTCATGCTCGAAAAACTGATCAAATGTGATGGCATTACGCTGAGCTAAATCATGTTCCGGAGCCACGACGGCAACCATTTGGCTAGTAAACAAATGGTCAGTTTCTAAGTCGTCTGGTACATCGTCACAGCTGATCACGCCAATATCGAGCTGACCATTAAGTAACATTCGACGAATAGACTGAGTGCCCGCCTCCACCAGCGTCAGCTTTAAATCTGGATACTGGCTCTTAAACGCCATAACAATTCGAGGGAAAAAATAACTGCCCATCATTGAAGGCGTGCCAAGACGCACTTCCCCTTTGGCTAAACCTTTGAGCTCATCAATCGCTAGTTGCGCATCGTGTAACTGCTGAATTACTCGCTTAGCGTGAACCAACAAGGTTTCCCCTTCTTTGGTTAAGCTGATTTTCTTTTCTTCTCGGCGAAACAGCGTCACACCAAGAGACTGTTCGAACTTCTTAATTGAAATGCTTAACGCTGGCTGAGCAATGTGCAAAGCCTTAGCTGCATGAGTAATGTTGCCGTGTTCCGCGACCGCCAAAAAGTGTTTGAGTTGTTTCGATTCCATTAGATCAAAAATATATACCAACCATATTTTTAATATATTTTTTCAATCCACAACTAACTGATAGATTGATCACAGTTTCTTTATATTTGCTCGCTCGCATTAGGCAGGACTCATGGTCAGTTTCGGCACTCCGGAATACAAACGCATTACGCTATCTCTGGCGCTAGGCTCGTTTTTGGTTTTCTCAAACCTTTATCTCCTTCAGCCGATGCTGCCAAGCTTTGCGGTGCACTTTCAGATCTCGGAAACGCAGGTTAACTGGCTATTCGCCGCCACCACACTGGCTCTCTCCTTTAGCTTGGTTCCGATGGCTGTGCTCTCTGAATCGATTGGGCGCAAACCTGTAATGATGTTTGGTCTGTTTTCGATCCCTGCTATCTCCGCATTAATGCTGCTTGGCGATTCGTTTTTGTTCTTAGTGGTTTGTCGCGCTTTGATCGGTGTTGCGCTTGCCGCGTTTGCTGCTGTTGCCGTTGCTTATATGGCGGAAGAGCTAGATAAACACGCATTTTCAATGGCGATCGGTACTTATATCGCAGCCAATTCATTGGGAGGGATCGCAGGGCGTATCAGCGGAGGTTTGTTGGCAGACAACTTTAGCATCGATGTCGCCATCGAAGTTATGTTGCTATTCACCCTTATCGGCGTGGTCAGCGTGCATTACTTGCTGCCAAAACAGAAAAACTTCACCCCTTCTTCGAGCAGTTTAAGGCATCACAATCGAGCTATTATCGAACACTTCAAAAATCAACGAGTGTGGTTCGCCATGCTGATTGGTGGTTTGAACTTTGCGTTGTTCGTTAATCTCTATTCGGTAATGGGTTTTCGCTTAGTCAGTGCGCCACATAATGTGCCTGTCGGGTTAGCTTCTCTCATCTTTATTTGCTATTTGGGTGGTACGTTCTCTTCCCGCTGCGCCGGACATTGGAGTAAACGCTTTTCACCGATACTTGGCATGTTTTTGGGCTCTATCGTCAGCATGGCTGGCATGTGGATCGCGGTGATTGAAAGCATACCTGCGATGCTCACAGGGTTATTGTTGATCAGTTTTGGTGCGTTCTTCACTCACACACTCGCCTACGGCTGGGTTGGACAAAACGCGACACAAGCAAAAGCGACGGCGACCGCATTGTATCTCGTGCATTACTACATTGGCGGCAGTTTAGGTGGATTCCTATTGCTCTATTGCTGGCAAAACGGCGGTTGGTCGAGTGTACTCATCGGCGGTAGCACACTGTACATTGCCATGTTCGCTGCTATCGCATTCTTAAAACACATCACAGAGCGAATTGACGCTGGCGATAACGCAGACATAACGGCTTAGCAAAGCGTTAAGCCCTATTGATTTTATGTTGTGGCGCTGGTCTGCTATGCTTGCGCCACATTCATAAAAGCAAGAAAGTCGTATGCCAACGCGCTCAACACAAGAATCATCAAACACCGATACCAATGCGATCACAGAGCAAGTCGATCAATGGCTCAATGATGTCGTGATCGGGTTAAATCTCTGCCCATTCGCCGCTAAGCCACAGCGCAATAAACAAATCAAAATCTTCGTTAGTGAAGCCTCGCAAGAAGAAGCACTACTTGAAGACATTTTGCTGCAACTGATCGAACTCAGTAGTACCGAGCCAGAAAAACTGGAGACAACCTTGGTTGTGGTTCCAAACATGCTGCAAGATTTCTGGGATTACAACTTCTTCATTGATTGGGTTGAAGGCTTGATCAAACAGCAAGATTGGGAAGGCATTTTCCAAGTTGCCACCTTCCATCCTGATTACTGCTTTGGCGGTGCAGAACCAGAAGATGATGAAAACCTGACGAATCGCTCTCCATATCCAGTGTTTCATTTGATCCGTGAAGAGAGCATGGAAAAGGTACTCAAACACTACCCTGATCCCGAGTCCATTCCAGATACCAATATCGCACGTGTCTCAGCGCTTTCAGAAGAAGAACGTAAGAAGCTCTTCCCTTTCCTATTCCGCTAAAACTCACTCCCCAAGAGACAGATTTCTGACCAGTTAGAATGGGATCGCTTGGGGATTAAAGTTCGGTTTGATATGATTGCGACTTCAATCGATTCAATGGACATTAGAATGCAACTGTCAAAGCTAACCCAAGAGATTTTTGATCACCTATACCGTGACATTACCGAGTTCCGTAGCACTTTCGATCTACCAGTGGCGGATGTTGCAAGCCTAGACGCACAAGCAGATACTCTACACACTTCTCTTGCGATCGAAGAGCTTACTGAACTAGCGGAAGCGGATTGCAAAACAGAGCAAGCAGACGCAATCATTGACAGTGTTTACGTTCTAATGGGTCGTCTAGTACACCTTGGTGACAGCAAAGTTGAAGATAACCTTGCGATCAGCTACCTGATTGATCTACTGCTTAACGTAGCGGTGAACCGTGGTATCGACTTTATCCCTTGCTGGGACGAAGTACACTCAAGCAACATGAGCAAAGTGTGTCGCAACGAACAAGAATACGCAGAAACAGAAGCGTTCTACGCTGAACAAGGCATCAAACTGATGGCGGTTCAAAAAGGCGAATACATCATTGCGAAATGTGCAGAAGATTTTATATCTGAAGGTAAAACGGTACGTAAAGGCAAGGTTCTAAAATCGGTTTACTACCGCCCTGCAGACCTTAAGCCACTTACACAGTAAATCGTCGATTAGGCACTACAGATAAAATTCAGCGCCCACAATACTCGATATTGTGGGCGCTTTTTTATTCTGAGCTTTATTGAATGAGTGTCGAGAATTCAAGCTTTCACAGCATACACCGTAATATGGTTTGAAGTATTTCGTTCATATACCTCTACATTACGGACTTCAAAGCCTGCTTCTTCAAGTTCAGAAACGAGGTATTCTTTTGATGGAATACAGCGATAAGTGTACTCATCTTTGTACGTATGATGGCTGTTGCCATCTTTCGAGCACAAACTGCTCACGAAAAACACGCCATTTTCGGACAACAAGCGATACACATGACTGAGAAATGTGGCTCGGTCATTCCCGATAATACAGTGTAGGCAGTTACCATCGATGACAACATCATAACGTTCAGTAAGTTCCAGTGATGCTGCAGTTAAGTCAGCGACAACATACTCCCCAGCTATATCAGCCAATTGTGCTTTTTCTCTTGCCCATGCTATTGCTGTCTCTGAGATATCGACACCAGTCACTTCAAAACCATGTAGATAAAATGCCCTGCAGTGATGTCCTTCTCCGCAACCTAACTCAAGCAATCTTCCTCGTGTTGGACACCCTTCCAGCGCGAGAAAACGTTCCACCAAAATTGGCTTAGACATGCTTTTATTACCACCCCAGCCTTCCCACCCGGCTTGGCGCGCTTGAACATACATTTCTTCATGGACTAGATAGTTGGTTTTCATATCCTTTCTGCTATCACTCCCTGATAAAGCTCTACTCATCCAAATTGAATCTGCACGTTGCATTCCCAACTGCATTGTTATGCTCAAACTAAACACCTGTTCAGTATTTATTGATATTTCTGAGGTCTATCTCTCTGATAACCTTATCTCAGTTACCATATCGTGGATTACCTATGATTCATATATCTCAGGTGTTGCCGTTAGTCGAAAAACAGCTCAAAGAATTGCAGCCTAAAGAGGCGGTAGAGTTTAAGACTTACAAAAGAGATCGCGGCTTTCTGATTTGTTGCCTAGTTGACTGCGAGTTCCAAGTTGTTGAAACGGGGTATCACAATCAAACGATGACGGGAGATTTGGTCAGTACGCGTAAACACGTTAAGAAAGCCCTCAGACGAGAGCTTCCGAGAAGTAATAAAGAAAAAGCACCCAGTCTTTATGAGGTAGGTATTATCTACCATACGAGTATGCTTTAACTTTCGGTAAAACTGGGTAAATTTTTAAATCGACCTTGTATGGAGTTTGCCCTCTCAAGAGCTCTTCAATGTTGTAGTTCAGGTGCGATAACTTATAGCCATCAGATGTCGGAATGTCGCGTTTAGATATTGTTAACGATAAGCTATCGCTGCGGAATGTTTTATCAAACCGGACACCTCCTTTTTGTCCCCCTGAAAATCTGACGACAAATCTATTGAATACAGTGTTTTTCTTGAGCCCTACCCAATCTCTATAACCTTCACAATTGACTGTAAAAGAGGTGGCACTTTCAATTATTACTCGACATTGCTTAGGATATTTACTGGTCGCTTGAATCGGGTTGCCATAATAATATATATACTCCCAAAAAGGAGCCGACGTTTTGAATACTTTATTAGACGGGCTAATAACATCAACAACGTTGCACTGCTCCTCGCTCGATGACCTCGCTCTAGAACTAGACTCCACAGAGCAATACGATGAACAACTTGAGCTATCATCTGCCGCATCATCTGCGTAAACGTAAGGATACGCGCTTCCGTAACTGTCAGAGATTGCATCATTAACATAGTTCGCGTTATTTATGACACGAACTAAAGTGGGAGGGGTATTGACTCCAGTGGTAATATATTCACGGGCAGAAACAATTTGCTCAGCACTAATTCCTCCAAATGCAACAACTTCTGCCTGTCCTTGAAAGTAATAAGCAACATCCCAGAACCTCTGTCTTTGCGTAATTTGGCATCCCCTCAATAGGGTACTCGTTACATCATAGAAGTTATTGGTTGGCCTAATTTCATACACATAATAAGTAATTCCTGAATTTCTTCCTTCACTTAACCAGTTTACAGCGAAATCTGAGTGCAATGTTGTTGATATAAATGCTGAGTTCTGAGTACCTGAAAAGCATGACTCGCCTTCTACATGTTCAATAATACGATCATTATCACCTAGATTTTGGAAACCTGTATTAAAAACCTCTTCTGGAGGCCGCGTATCAGCACGATAAGTATTTTGTAGGACAATATTAAATATGTCATCTTCGTCCATTTGAGCATTTGCAACAGGAACGAAAAGAAATAATACAAATAACAATATTGTAGTTCTTGCCTCTCTCATAATGTTATTCCTCTTTTTATCTCATACTCAACGATATGAATAAAAAACCGCATCTAATTAGCATAAATAAAATATTAATATTGACCATGCTAACTATTGAGGCGCATTGAGATTTTTTGTACATTTCATACTTAACGATACATAGGTAGCCACATAAACATGAATGCCAGCGATAACATGTTGGCATAACTTCTTTCTAGCTTATGATGTCTATTTGAAATAGCTCGATAATGCTTAATTCTAACGAAATCATTTTCGATCAAGTGACGGTACCTATATAAGCACCAATCCGTACTGCCTTTGTCTGTATCTTGTCCATAATTTCGTTTAGTAATTACAGGTTTTCCGCCATACCTCTTAACAAAAAAACGGAAAGGTTCGCTATCATATCCTTTATCACAAACGATAGTATTAACCTCATCGAGTTGCTCTCCTAAATTTTCGGTATGCCCTATTTCGTGTCGCTAACCTTCTGACAAATAGAAATAAATCGATAAACCAAAACTATATACAGCCAAGTGAATCTTAGTTGAATTCCCTCAACGCTCCTTTCCGATGTGTTCAGGCCTTTCAGTAGCCAAACCCGTACTATATTGATGTGCTCGAACAATATATCCATCTAAGAAGCCCTATCCAAAATCAAGTCAAGACTCCAACGTGGTGATCTTGAGTTAGAATGGTCGTCCCTCAACTCTTAATTAAAACTTATGGGGAGTTTAAGACCTACAAAAGAGATTTCGGCTTTCTGATTTACTGTTTAACAGATAGTGAGTTCCAAATTGTTGAAACGGGGTATCACAATCACACGATGACGGGAGATTTGGTCAGTACGCGTAAACACGTTAAGAAAGCCCTACGACGAGAGTTTCCGAGAAGTAATAAAGTTTGGGTGGAGTACTTTCAGAGTGTCGATAACCCATTAGATATCAAGAAGTCCCATTCACATCAGATGCCTCTGTTTTAGCCTCGCAACAAATAAACAGTTTGGCATCTGGCTGCACTGTATTCCTTTAGGATACTAATCAAAAATCAGATACGGCCTTTCTTCTACTAAGACCTTCTTAACTTGAGTTTGGAACACCTCAGCTAATCCTTCTTCTGATAGCACTTCATCGGCGTTACCGGAAGAATGCAATACGCCGTTATTGAGCAGCAGCACCTTATCAGCATGCTTAAGTGTTCGGTTTAGATCGTGGTTTGCGACCAACACCCCGATGCCTTGCGCAGCGACGGCATTAATGAGCTGATATAGCAGTCCTTCTTGGGCAATATCCAACGGCGCTGCGGGTTCATCCAAAATCAATAGCTGAGAGTATGGGTTAATTGTGCGCCACACTTGCAAGCACACCCCAGCTAGACGGACACGCTGCCATTCACCACCGGATAATGTCTGAATGCTTCGATGAAGCTTGTCTTGCAATTGCACCAGCTCAATAACGATATTGACTACGTCCCGTACTTTCTCATCGCCGATATTGGCACCCGTTGGCAGTGAAAGTGCTAAGTATTGAAAGACGTCAACATTGAACGCAGGTCTTGATTGTTGACACAAATACCCGCGGATATGCGCTTGTTCTGAAAGTGGCATTGTGAGCAGGTCGTTATTGTCGACAAGTACTTCCCCACTTACACCTTCACGCTGATTTAAGGTTCCAGATATCGCGCCAAGTAATGTGCTTTTCCCAGAGCCGTTTGGACCCACGACATGCACAACCTCACCCGGCTTACATTCAAAGGACAACGGTAGCAGTCGACTTCCAACTGCGATGTGCTTAACGTGCATCATGACTTTTCACCAGCATCCAAATGAAGATAGGCGCACCGATAGAAGTGGTCATCACTCCGAGAGGTAGCTCTGCGGAATCGAGCAACAAACGCGCGCCGATATCCGCAAACACCAATAAAGCTGCGCCAGATATTGCCGACAGAGGCAACAGGTAACGGTTTTCTGTACCAAACGCTAATCGAAGCAAATGCGGCACAACTAAGCCCACAAAGCTAATGATCCCACCTAACGCAACGGAACCGCCAACAAGTACGGAAATTGCCAAAATGAGCTTCCAGCGCATCTGATGAACATCAATACCCAGTTGAGTTGCATGGATTTCCCCTAGCATCAACTTATCCAGCGGCTTGCCCTTGCTGCAGAGCCAAATCAGTACAGGTAGCATGACTAAAGTGACGGTGTGCTGATACCAACTTGCACCACCAATGCTGCCCATTAACCAGTACATTAACTGACGGAGGCTTAAGTCATCGCTAAAGTAGAATGCCCAAGTCACAATGGCGCTCGACAGAATACCCAGAGCAACACCGACAAGCAGCAGCCTTGCGGTAGTGAGATGCATCGCTCGCGCTATGCCAACCAATATGACGGTGAATAGCATCGAGCCAGCGATCGCGGCTAACATAAAAATCATTGGGGAAGGCAAAACAGGCAAAGCAAACATAGCTAGCACCATCGCCAAACTCGCGCCCCCCGAGATCCCGAGAACGCCGGGTTCGGCTAATACGTTCCCAAGCAAGACTTGCAATGTTGCCCCTGAGACCGCTAATGCGGCGCCAATTATCGCAGCGGCTACCAAACGTGGCAGACGCAAATCCAATAACAGTTTTTGTTCAAACGCAGAAAGAGATTGAAAAGGAGAAAGGAAAACCTCTCCGACCATCAAATGAATGGCAGAGAGCAGCACGAGAATCACTGACATAATCAAAAGATTGCGTTGCCAGCGTCGCTCCTTGTTCAGGATAAGTTGTTGAAAATCCATAGTAGCCGATAAATACAAACGAGGCTTAACCTTACAGTTAAGCCTCGGTAAATTGCAAATGTGTTCTTACGCTTTATTCGCCGAAATTAAAGCGATATGGCATTAATCGTAGACTAACTCACCATCTTCGTAGCGCGTTTTCACTTCACACACCATTAATGCTGCGCGTTGACCAATCGCGACGTGGCGATTTGGGAAAACAACGGCTTCGTTATCGTTCTTCGCCATCAATGGTTTGTCACCATCGTGACCAAACACTTCGCCGTGAACGAATGAGGTGAAGTTCTCAACATTGTCATCAAACATGAAATCGAAATCTTCGTGCAAGCGCACAATCGTACGACTAACACGGTACTTGATACATGGTTTAGACAAGTGCTCCGCTTTCGCCTCTGCAATTAGGTTACGCAGTGACAAATCGAACGCAGTCAGTTTGTCTAAGTCGTTTTCACCAATGCGAGCCACTCGACCAAGCTCCATCGTCAAAGCTTGAGCGCCGTAGTTCTCTGCACTGAACCAGCTGAATGTGCTGGTTGGTGAGTTAGACAGTAGCACGGCTTCAATATGTGCACTATCGAGGAAATCAATCAAAGCTTTGCTACGAACAGGATGGCGCGTTTTCGGACTCACCGCAAAGGTGTAGTGCTTTGAATCACGGATCGCACAGTGCAAATCTAAGTGCCAGCGTGTTTCCGCTGCCGTATCTTGATAGAAATCTCTGACTAACAATTTGAGAGTGTCAGCAATCGCAAGCTCTTTGGTTGGCTCGTGCTCTTTCTCATCAAACAGTCGGTTAAGGTTTTCTTCTAAAAATCGCGTGTGCGCCAGAGTCGATTCTGGGTGAGCGATAATGAATAAGCATCGAGCCTCGACTTTCTGGAAGCCAGATTCGATGTCTTTGATAATTGAATCCACCAGCTCCATCGGTGCGGTTTCATCCCCGTGGACACCACAAGAGATGATGACGTTCTTGGTTTCCTGAGTGTATTCATCAGGAATCACTTCTAGCACACCACGCTGATAGAGTTTAAGTTTTACACCATTAGACAGCACCTGCTCCGCTGGCGCGACATCAATATGAACATCTAACGTGTCAGTTAAAAACGATTGGCGAAAGAGAGACTTCGTCATGCGTTACTCCTTAATAGCACGGCGGGTATGTTAATAAATTGTACAAAGGATTTTTGTTGTTGCGATCCCACTTATGAGTAGAAGCCACCAAATTTATTTAAAATCCCATACCTTTTCGCGCCATGCACTCAAATCAAGCATTGAGGCGTTTATTTTTTAAACAATTACAAAGTGTTAGGGCTGTGAACTTTACCACAGCCCTAAAGAAGATCATTATGATTTGATCAACTTTTAGCGTTTATTCACCACGTTGTGCGAGTAAACGTTCAAATTCGTCTACTTTGTCACGAACTAGCTCCACACTCTGCTGCCAAAATTCTGGTTGCGTCAGATCCATTGAAAGATGCTTTTCGACAACCTCTTCAGCCATCATGTTGCCAGTGTCGCGCAATAGATCTACGTAATCGTCGTAGAAACGCTCCCCTTTAGCTTCACGTTGAGCGTAGATACCTTTACTGAACAAGAAGCCGAACAGATATGGGTAGTTGTAGAAGCTCACCCCAGAAATGGAGAAGTGCAGCTTGCTCGCCCAGAAATAAGGGTCAGCTTCGCTCATCACATCGCCATACCAATCTTTCCACGTTTCTGACATCAGCTCACAGAAGTCATCTGCTGTCAGTTCTCTCTCTTGGCGACGCTCGTAGAAGGCTTTTTCGAATTCGTAACGAACTGGGATATTGATCATCAGCGCCAACGCCGAAGAGAGCTCTTCCCACAGCATTTCGAGCTTATCATCCACACTTTCTGCTTTTGAAATCAGGTGATCACGAACGATGTTTTCAGCGAAAATTGAAGCGGTTTCTGCCAACGTCATCGGGTAGTACGTTTGGCAAAGCGGCAAGTCACGAATCACCCAGTTGTGGAAGGCGTGACCAAGCTCATGAGCAAGTGTCATAAGGTCTGAGCGGCTACCACTCCAAGTCATAAACACAAGCGGCGTACGCGTCGCCGGCAGCTTAGTACAGTATGCACCAAGGCGTTTATTGGCATTAGGCGCAGCATCAATCCAGCCGTTTTGTACCATCATGCGGACAAACTCGGACATGTCTGGATTCACGGTTTCGAACGCTTCACAAATGACGTCGATTGCTTCATCAAATGGGTAAACTTTCGCTTCACCACTCAAAGCAGGCATCGCAGCAAGATGATTCCACGGTTTCATCTCATCCAGACCGTGGACCTTAGCCATTAGCAAACCAGCTTTCTGACCGATTTCACGACTGTCTTTAGCCACTTTCATCATGGCATCCAACGTTTCGGATTTGATTCGGCTGCCATGCAAACTTGGATCAAGGAAATGAACATCGCGTTTAACAGAACGCTTTTTGTTTTCCGTTAAACGCCAGCCTGAAAGTGCATTGAGAATCGCTGCGAACGATTCTTGATGTGTGGCCATCGCCTTTTGCACACCGCGCCATGCACCTTCTTGACGCTCAAACTCCGAGCCATAAAGAATACTTGCCGCTTGGGAGAAGCCAAGCTCTTCACTTTCACCATCAGCGTAGTCAAGCTTCACTTTCAAAGAGCCCGTGAGGTTGTTGTATAACTTACCCCACGCAGATTTTCCATCCACGCTCATTGCCGCTAACAGCTTTTCTTCTTCGGTGCTTAAGCGTGTGTCAGCCAGTTTGCGAGAGTTTAAGATTGAAAACGCCTGACCACTGATATCTGGATTTTCATGATCCAAAACGCGAGTAATGAACTCTTCATCAGCGTGAGTCAATTTAAGCTCAAACGCACTGTAAGCTTGAGAAAGCTCAGAGAAAATACGCGTCATACGACCCAGCAGTGCTTTCGCCTCTGCATTTGTCGCATCCACTGACGCGTAACAGTTTGCGAAGTTAGCAATCGTGCCAGCCAAACGGCTTGCCGCCTCGCTGGTTAAGATTGCGTTTTGCATCACTTCAACAGAGTTACAATCGGCAGACTGTTTATTGAGTAGGTCAATGCATTGCTCTACAAGGGCAATGTCATCTCGAATTCGTGGGTCAGCGAGATCGTTATAAACGATGGATAAATCCCAGCTAGGAGCGGTCATTTATGGTTCCTTTTGATGTAATCGAGCCAGCCCTTTTCTCTCTTAAACTCGGTAGAGATCCAAGCGTTGGCTACTTCCGTGACTAATTTTCAAATAGTGGTACGCCTATCGAACGAATTGAGGCGTAAATCTGATCATCGATGGTAATTGTTATATGTGTTACTGACGCATTTCCTATAGCTAATGTCGAATACCATCGCGGATTGCGCCAATCTACACCCAATACATGGGCAAGAATTATTCTAATTACGCCACCATGCGTGACAATTAGCAAGTTGTCATTGATATCATTAATGATTTGAGACCAAGCACAAGTTACACGATGAGAGAAATCATCCAAGCTCTCGGCATTCGGTAAGGTTTGTTGTGCCGGTGCTTTCCAAAACGCATCAAGCTTATTCCAGTGCTCAGAAAGCATGTCAAATGGGATGCCGTCGAAATCACCAAAATCCAACTCTTGAAGTTGTGGCTCCACAATCAAAGGCAAAAGTTGCTGCTCAGCAAGTATCTCAGCAAGGTCGTGACAACGTGACAAAGGAGAGCTGATGACCCCTTCGACTTCTCGACCCGTTTGTTGCCACGCTTGAGCAATTTTGCGTTGCTCTGCTTCATCGACTTTTAAATCGGCTTGTCCGTGTAAACCTGGGGCAGCGTTCACTTTTCCGTGTCGCAGTAAATAGATATTCAGCGTTTTCATCTCTTCCCTTCCTGTGGTTTGAGCTCAAGCGGCAAGCCCGCAGCGACAAACGTGACTTGCTCACATACGGTCGCCAGTTTTTGATTCATCCGTCCCGCATTATCAACAAAGTAACGACTGACGGCGCCGAGCGGCACTATGCCCATACCGACTTCGTTAGAGACAAAAATCAGCGTCGCTTCAGATTGTGCAGCCGCATTTACCAACCGCCCAATTTTTTCCTCTAATCGCTCATTACAACAGTCATCACCAAGTTCAAAGATCCAGTTGTTGAGCCAAAGCGTGAGGCAATCAACTAACACGACATCTTGAGACGAAAATTCACAAATGAGCTCAGGCAAGTTAAGCGGACACTCATGTTCAATCCACCCAGCCCCTCGCTGCAGTCTATGGTGAGCAATGCGTTGCTTCATTTCATCATCAAAAGGCAATGCCGTCGCCACATAGTGAAGCGTTCCGTTTTTATTTTGTGTCCATTGTTGCGCCCTGCTCTCTGCTAAGCTCGACTTTCCTGAGCGAGCACCACCTAGAATAAGTTGCTTCATAATGAATGACTAAATGCGATAAGAATGAGATAAACAAGCAACTCTGAAAGCTGCTGCGCGGCACCAAGGCAATCGCCAGTAAATCCGCCGATACGTTTGGTCAGCCAGCGTTTAAAGCCGACACGAAACAGTGCCAATACCAATACAACCACAGCAGCCTGAGTCACGCCCAATAACAACGCGACAACCCCACCAGTTAAGAGCAGTATCGCGACCTCTAAGCTCGATTGTTTATTTGCTAACGGTTTGCTTTTCGAGGTGTCAGCGTCACTAACGTAAGGCATGTCGTATATGAGAGTGGCAGCCAGTGCTCGGCTCACGGTGTACGCCACAACAATCATCAGCCAAAATTGAGGTTCATTGGCTAACTCGCTCCAAAATACAAACTTCGCCAGCAGCGCCATCATTAGCGTTGCCGCGCCGTACGTCCCAATGCGGCTGTCTTTCATGATGGTTAAGCGGCGCTCTAACGTCATACCACCGCCAATGCCATCCGCCATATCCGTTAAACCGTCTTCATGGAACGCGCCGGTAAGCAATAGGCTAAAAGCCATAGTTAACACGATGGCAACTGAGTTTGGGAACAATAAACTTGCCAGTGAAAACACAGCTGCGCACAGTAGCCCAAGCAACACACCGACCAAAGCAAAATATCGGCCTGCTTGGTTCATGCGCTTTTCACTGTAAGGTAAATCTGCGGGCACAGGTATACGGCTAAAAAAGCTAATTGCGAGTAAGAAAAGCTCACTCTGATAGCGCAAAGAACGAGTCTCTGAAGTGTGGGTATTCTCAGAAGCAAACACTAAACCGTCACTCCCGCACTCTCAAAGCTCGCCATGTTGTTGTAAAACTGAGCCGCCGCTTTTACCAGTGGCAAAGCAAGTGCGGCTCCGGTCCCTTCACCCAAGCGCAACCCAAGATCCAAGAGAGGCTCCGCTTGTAGGCATTCCAGCACAAACTTGTGCCCATTCTCTTCTGAATTATGTGCAAACAGCATGTAATCTCGCGTCCCTTCATCTAATAGAGTCGCGACATAAGCGGCTACAGAGACGATAAATCCATCGACCAAGACTGGCGTTTTATGGCGTTTCACTTCTAAAAATGCGCCAACCATTTGTACGATTTCGAACCCACCGACTTGAGCCAACGCGCCTTTAGTATCAAAGTCACGACAGCGATTCACACCTTGTGCAACTAGCTTGATCTTGCGGTTGAGTTGCTCTTGAGTAATGCCCGTGCCATAGCCAACACAATGGTCGACTTCCAATGGACTCAGCGCAGTTAACAGTGCCGATGCCGAACTGGTATTGCCAATCCCCATCTCACCAAACATCAATAAGTTCGAGCCATTAAGGATCGCCTGCTGCGCGACTTGGGCACCATATTCCAAACCTAGCGCGACTTGTTCTAGTGACATCGCCGTTTGTTTAGCAAAGTTTGCCGTGCCATTTCCCAGACGTTTCTTAATCAAGTTGGGATGATTTTTAAAGTCAGGAACTAAGGTATCGATCGGTGACAACATGCCACAATCAATGACCATAAAGTCAATTTGGTTGAGATCGCAGAAACAATTAATGGCGGCGCCACCAGCGAGAAAATTCGCCACCATTTGTTGAGTCACAGCACTTGGCGCAATGCTCACCCCTTCTTCCGCGATGCCGTGATCACCAGCGAATACCAACATGGTTGGTTTGCGAATTTCTATTGTTTCAACCGCTTGCGGCTTATCTTGGCTTTGAATTAGCGCCAGTTCTAAGGCTACTTTTTCGAGCAAACCAAGAGCGCCTACTGGTTTGGTTTTGTTATCAATGCGAGCTTGAATTTCTGAGGCAAAAGAGCGATCCATGATGATGGTTCCTTATTCTTTATTTTGGACGAGCAACAGAGAACGTCTTTTCTAGCGTGGCGTACTCATTTCCACCAAGCCTTGCTAATGGGTCAACCGCAAGAGCGTCGACTTTTAAACGATCACCTTCCATGGATATGACCCGTTCATCAACATAAATGTGTTCAATCTCTGCAAAGATTAAACTTTGCGGTGTCAGCCCCATCTCTATCACTTCATGCAACTTACAGCCGAATGCAATTGGCGCGCCCTCTAGGCGTGGGAATTCGAAACCTTGGAAATCAACCGTCTCAAGTTGAGTCGTCTCCAGTTCAGATTCCCCATGTTCTAATGTGGCAGAAGATAAAGTGACTTTATCCGCGAGATCGCTGGGTGCGATATGGATAACCAACTTACCTGTCTCTAATGCATTTCGCGTGGTGTCTTTGATGTCACCATTGGGCTTTTTCCCCACAGAAATCATCAATAAAGGTGGGTGGCTGGAGACTGCAGTAAAGTAGGAGAATGGAGCGAGATTGAAGTTTTTCTCACCTGAGTCTGTGAGCACCCAAGCGATTGGGCGAGGAATGACAGTTTGAGTCATCAAATGGTACACCTGCGTTGGCGCAAGCGTACTGAGATCTATGTTCATACGACGTCCTTGGTCTGAAAAGTCTCGAATGAGCCAATGGCTCGTTTTTTAAAGACAACAAGTGTACGCCTCTTGTGTGCAATTTCACCTGATTTTCTCTTTTTGACAGCGCTTTTTGTCAATTCGACAGTCATATTGACAAAAATGTCACTTCAACAAGCTTGTTCCATTAAAGAGAGCGTTCAACTTAAACCAACTCAGTCTCAGTCATTTATTTTTCAGCGCTCTAATTGATAACGTCTGATGGTCAATATCAGTCTAACCAAACAACTTAAAGCATTGATAAATAAAACTATCCAATATCACGTCTAACAAAGATTGGGCGTAAATGAAACGAGAGCTAATTTCCTCATCGCCTGTATTTTGAAAGTTGGCACGTGTGATGCTGTAAATAAATCGTCCCTAACACAAAAAGCGAGAAATTATGTTTGCCAATCAAAGTCGTCGCCCCGCTAAGAGAGGCAAGCCTAACCCAACCCGCCAACCTCGGCGATCCATACCCTTATCATTCTCCTAATAAAAAAGACCCGTTTGTCCCGCGGGTCTTTTTATTTTTGAAAAGACAAAACAAACAAGTTAAATATCAAACATTGTATTCATGCCTAATGCTTGTTCAGGTAAATCAGCTACAATAGCGTAAGCATTTGTTCTCTATGAGGAAGAAGACAATGAGTAACAACACGAACGCATGCGTCATCATTGCTGGTGCGACTGGGCTTGTCGGCAAAGCTGTCATCAATAAATTGGTTTCACAACCAAGTATTGATTCGCTCTACTCCCTTTCTCGAAAATCGTTGACTGATGTCGCCGATCCTGACAACAAGATTATTTCCATCTTAGATGCTGAGTTAGCCATTCATGACTGGGACGAACAACAACCTACCCCAAACGTCGGCTTTATTTGCTTAGGAACGACGCTAAAACAAGCAGGTAGTAAAGATGCTTTGCGCAGAATCGATGTGGAATTGGTGTGTAAAGTCGCGCAACAAATGAAGATGATCGGTGTGAAACGCCTAGCTGTGGTTTCCAGCTTAGGTGCAAAAGCCTCTTCATCATCTCATTATCTTGCTTGTAAGGGCCACATGGAAAAAAACATCGAGAAAATGGGCTTTGATGAAGTGGTGTTTGCAAGACCAGGGCCTCTGGTCGGGCAACGAGAAAACCCTCGTACAGATGAGAAGGTTGTTCAGACTCTTTCTAAAGTAATTCGTCCGCTTATGCTGGGAAAACTGGCTAATTTTGTGCCTATTCAAGCTCAAGACGTCGCCAAAGCGATGATTTACCAAGTTTTCAGCTATCAACAAGACCCTATCGTTTTTTTGCATCGGAGAGAAATGCTCGACCTCATAAAGCACTACGATTAGACATCTGGTTGGAATTCGCTCTAAATCAATGATTAACGAGAAGTGCGTCGCGTATTTATATTCATTTTAGATCTATCTAATACCTGTTTTTCATTTTTAAAGTTATATCCCGAGCGTTATCTTACGCCATCAGTTTATAGCTCTATATAAAAAAACAGTCAGCATTTAGCGCTGATTGATAAGGTCAAATTATGAATTTCGCAGTGGTTGCCTCTCTGGCGGTGTTTATCGCCATATTATTCTTTCTTTTTAACCTACAACAAAAAAAGAACACGTTATCTCGTCTTGTGTTAATTGGTCTTGTGACTGGTTCACTTTTCGGTCTTGCTTTACAACTGATTCATGGCGAAGGCAGCGATGTGATTGCTCAAACGCTTGAGTGGGTTGGTATCGTTGGTAGTGGTTACGTTGGCCTGTTGAAGATGGTCATTATGCCATTGGTACTTGTCTCTATGATTTCAGCGGTTGTTAAGCTGGAAAAAGGCGGCTCTCTGGGTAAGATTTCTGGCCTTACGATTTCTGTTCTTCTCGTTACGACCGCTATCGCTGCCATGATTGGTATTCTGGTTACCACAACGTTTGGTCTTTCTGCAGAAGGCCTCACAGAAGGTGCGCGTGAAACAGCTCGTATTGCGGTACTAGAAAGCCGTGTAGGCTCAGTAAGCGACCTAACGATTCCTCAGATGCTAGTCAGCTTTATTCCAACCAACCCATTTGCTGACCTCACAGGTGCTCGCTCTACATCGATCATTGCTGTAGTTATCTTTGGTGTGTTAGTAGGTATCGCTGCGCGTAAAGTGATGGCAGAAAAAGAAGAGCTAGAATCTCCGATTCGCACTTTCGTTGAGGCTGCTCAATCTATCGTGATGCGTTTAGTTAAGATGATCATGGCACTGACGCCTTACGGCATCGCTGCGCTGATGGCAAAAGTCGTTGCCACTTCAAGTGCTGGTGACATCCTTAATCTGTTAGGCTTCATCGTGGCATCGTACGTTGCTATTTTACTTATGTTCCTTGTACACGGACTGCTAGTGTCTTTCGTTGGTGTTAGCCCAGCAGAGTACTTTAAGAAGATCTGGCCTGTACTGACATTTGCATTTACGTCACGCAGCTCAGCAGCAACGATCCCACTTAACGTTGAAGCACAAATCACCAAGCTAAATGTGCCACCAGCGATTGCGAACTTGTCAGCTTCTTTCGGTGCCACTATCGGTCAGAATGGCTGTGCAGGTATCTACCCAGCAATGCTTGCAGTGATGGTAGCGCCAACAATGGGAATTGATCCTCTAGACATCAACTTCATTTTGTCACTGATTGCTATCATCACGATTAGCTCATTCGGTATTGCCGGTGTCGGCGGCGGCGCAACGTTTGCTGCACTTATCGTACTCCCTGCAATGGGATTGCCAGTAACGATTGCCGCGTTACTTATCTCTATCGAACCACTAATTGATATGGCACGTACTGCACTTAATGTTTCTGGCGCGATGACAGCAGGTACGATTACTAGTCGACTATTGAAGTCTTCTGAAAAAGAGACACGATTGGAAGAACAAAAAGCGTAGATCACTCACTGTTTCAACCACTCAAATAATCAAGCCGATGGTTTTCCCGTCGGCTTTTTTGGTTTTCAGGCTCGCTAAAATAAAAGCATGGCGAATCTCCCCAACCTTTTTCAAAGACTTACTAGAGTCTAAATAAGATTTGCGGCAAATAGGTTTGTTAGCAAAATATGTTATGATATAACATTACAACAAATTAAATCCGCATACGAATAACATCGGAGGTTATATCATGACTTCAACTTTAACCGAGTCCATTACAACTGAAGCCTTGGGAAACACACACAAAACTGCATGTTTCAGTGCACGGAAAGAACCGACGGTGTTGGCAGACATTTATCAGGAAGACATAAATATCGCGATTTGGCAGCGTCAATTTGATCAACAACTGATTGATGCCAGCAAAGCGTTTGTTACATCAAACCCCAACTTTGGTAAGTCGTTGAGCGTCTCCCCAGAAAATGCTTTAGAAACATTGCAATTCGCAACTGACGGAAAAGCGCCAGACGTGCTACTAAGAAATATTGCTGAGTTGGTTGATATGTTTTGCTATTTGTTTGAACTAAAAGATACAGGATTACGCCTCGCAACGCTTAATAGCGCAATGTGCCCCCGCTTTCACGTTGACCAAGTACCTTGCCGATTGGTAACCACATATCATGGTACTGCGACACAATGGCTAGCCAACGATGACGTTAATCGCGCCAAACTAGGACACGGTAGCAATGGACTCCCAGACTCGAAGTCAGGTTTGTACCCGAAAGAGAGCGACATTCAACATTTGTCTGTGGGTGATGTTGCACTTCTGAAAGGTGAACGTTGGAGCGGCAATGAAAACAGAGGTCTGGTACACCGGTCTCCGAGCATTGATTCGAGTGAGCCTCGCTTGCTATTAACCTTAGATTTTGGGTGATACAACACCTCAATAGTCTAAGCATTAGTCAATTCCCAAATATTAAGCCGACGGTTCGCCGTCGGCTTTTCCATTTTCACAACTTCACCTTGCATCTTTCGTTGCGAGTCAAGGCGTTGAATGGTCTAATACTCCCATCGGTTCCGTAAACGGTAAGCAGAATGCACCAAGATAATCAGCCCACTTTTTTCTTCTTTGACTACGAGACTTGGGGTACAAGTCCAGCCAAAGATCGTCCGAGCCAATTCGCTGGCGTTCGTACAGATGAAAACTTCAATATCATCGGCGAACCATTAGTCATGTATTGCCGACCACCTGCTGATTACCTCCCTTCTCCCGAAGCAGCTTTGATTACCGGTATCACGCCGCAAAAAGCAATGCAAGAAGGCTTACCCGAGCCAGAATTTATTGCAAAAATTCACGCAGAGCTTTCGAAGCCAAAGACCACTAGCCTTGGATATAACAGTATTCGTTTCGATGATGAAGTGACACGCTACACCTGTTACCGTAACTTTATCGACCCTTACGCATGGAGCTGGCAAAACGGCAACTCACGTTGGGATTTGTTGGACGTAATGCGCGCATGTCATGCGCTTCGGCCGGAAGGCGTGGAATGGCCAGAAAATGATGAAGGCTTTACCAGCTTTAAATTGGAGCACTTGTCGGTAGCCAACGGTATCGAGCACAGTAACGCCCATGATGCGATGGCAGACGTCATCGCGACCATCGAAATGGCGAAGAAAGTCAAAGCGGCACAACCGAAGCTGTTTGATTACTTTTTCTCTATGCGTAACAAACGCAAACTGAACGACCTTGTTGATATCGTCAACATGACACCGTTAATGCACGTTTCTGGCATGTTAGGGCGTGAATGCCAGTATACAAGCTGGATCGTACCTGTCGCTTGGCATCCAACAAACAACAACGCCGTTATCACGATCGACTTGGCAAAAGATCCTCAGCCGATCCTCGACCTTTCGGCAGAAGAGCTAAAAGAACGCTTGTACACCAAACGCGATGAATTAGGAGACTTGCTTCCTGTTCCTGTCAAACTGGTGCATTTGAATAAGTGCCCTATTCTTGCTCCCGCAAAGACTTTGACAGCCGAAAACGCAGAGTTGATTGGTATTGATCGCCAAAAATGCTTAAGCAATCTTGCTTTACTTCGTCAGCATCCAGAGATCCGAGACAAACTTATTAGTCTATTCTCTATTGAGCGTGAATTCGAAAAGAGCGATGACGTTGATACGCAGCTGTACGATGGATTTTTCTCCCCAGCCGATCGAGCAGCAATGGATATCATCCGAGAAACGGATCCAAACAACCTCGCAGCTCTTGATATCGAATTCGACGATAAACGAATTAAACCACTGTTGTTCCGTTACCGTGCCCGTCACTACGCTGGCACACTGGATGAACAAGAACAAAGACGTTGGGCACAACACTGTCGTGAAGTTTTCGAAAGCCAAATTGAAGAGTATATGCTGAATTTAGAAAACTTAGTTCACGAACATGAAAGTGACGAAAAGAAGATAGCACTATTAAAATCTGTCTATCGTTACGTAGAGAGCCTAGCCTCCTAATTTCTTACCTTGTTCAAACGCACCTTCGGGTGTGTTTGTTGTTTTATATGCTGTCAAAATGATTAAAGACCGATTACTACAGCTGATCCATTTGCTTATTTCCCTCGCACTTATTATGGGAGCACTTGGTATCGGCAACACAATTCAAAAATTCGCTGGCATCTCCGTTCCCGGAAGTGTTCTTGGCATGCTTGTGCTGTTTTTCTCTATGACCCTTGGCTTAGTTAAAGTTGAATGGGTAAGGCCGGGAGCAACGCTTTTTATTCGTTACATGATCTTATTGTTCGTCCCAATCAGTGTTGGTTTGATGCAACACTTTGATATGTTGTTGGCAAACGCGCTCCCTATTATTGCGAGTGCAGTTGGCGGCTCACTGATTGTACTGGTCAGTTTGGCATGGTTCTTAGATTACTTGCTAAAGGAGAAGCATTAATATGTGGTTAATTGTCACTATTGTTGTTTTCCTCGCAGCACGTCAAATCGCCATTAAGGTCAATAATCCTATCGCGAATCCGCTACTGATCAGTATTGCTGTGTTAATTCCATTGCTTACCTTTTTGAAAGTACCGTTCGAGACTTACTATGCCGATAACGAGTACATCAGTTTCTTACTCCAACCCGCTGTTGTTGCGCTAGCGTATCCGCTCTATGAGCAACTGCCTCAAATCAAAGCCAATTGGCGCATTATCGCGCTGGCTTGTTCTTTAGGCAGCGTGATGTCTATGCTAACAGCGACACTGATTGCCGTTGCATTCAAAGCAGACATCAGTCTCATTGCAAGCTTAGTAGGCAAATCGGTAACTACCCCTATCGCGATGGAAATCTCTAGCCACTTAGGTGGTGAAGCCGCTGTTGCCGCCATTCTTGTGCTTATTGTTGGCTTATTCGGTGCGATTTTGGCGTATCCAATCTTCAATCTTATCGGCATCAAACACCCTATTGCGCGCGGATTAACAATGGGTACTGTTTCCCACGCGCTTGGTACGGCAACTTGCGCAGAGAAACAACCCGGTGATGCTGCCTTTTCATCACTCGCACTCGTGTTGTGCGGTATTATCACATCGATACTTGCGCCAAGCTTCTTTGCTTTAGCCGTTTGGTTATACCAATAAAGATAAATGCCAAAGCCTGCTCTTTCTTGACGTAAATAGACTGAGCAGGCTTTAACTCCTTTCCAAAAAACTCGCAGTATGAATCTGAGTTGATATAGTTATTTATGGGACAGAGATAACGTTAAGCCTCTGTGCAATCGAATACATGTGTGAGCTCACTCTAACTATGTAACGTAAATCATCATTACAGACATTAACGTGATCTAAAGCACAGAACATTTCCATCTTTCGCATAGAATAACTGTCCATGCAATAACAAGGATTCGACATGAAAAGTCGCATTGAACAGGCGCTAGCAAGCGCTCCTGAAGCACTTTCAACACATCTTGCTCCTATCGTTCTCGCTGACGATTTTGATGCCACTATTTCTGAGCAACAGTTTGATGAGCTGCTGAACGCTACCAACCTTTCAGACAAAGAGCTTCGTGTTGCTCTACTTCCTTTTGCCGCAGCGTTTTCTTACGCTCCGATTTCTGAGTTTTATGTAGGTGCGATTGTTCGCGGCCTATCAGGTCGTCTTTATTTTGGCGCGAACATGGAATTTTTCGGTGTTCAGCTAGGTCAAACCGTTCATGCTGAGCAGTGCGCGATTAGCCACGCTTGGATGAAAGGCGAACATGGCGTAAAAGACATTACCATCAACTACAGCCCTTGTGGTCACTGCCGTCAGTTCATGAATGAACTAAGCACCGCGAAAGAACTGAAGATCCAATTACCAGAACGTGAAGAAAAGTCACTTCATCACTACCTTCCTGAAGCGTTTGGTCCAGCGGATCTAGGCATTGAGTCAGGTCTTATGGCTGAGGTGAAGCGCGAGTTTGTTTGTGATGAAGACGATGCTTTAATCCAAAAAGCCGTCAATGCGATGAACATCAGCCACGCGCCATACACTAACAACTTAAGCGGTATTGCGCTTGAGATGAACAGCGGTCGCGTATTCCAAGGCGCGTATGCAGAGAATGCAGCGTTCAACCCTAGCCTTCCTCCACTTCAAGTTGCTCTGATTCAGATCTTGATGTCGGGTGAGCAGTTTGAAGACATCAAAGCAGCAGCCTTGGTTGAAAACTCACAAGGCAAGATCAGTCACCTAGCTGATACTCAATCAACGCTAGAAGCACTAAATCCTGATATTCCAGTGAGTTTTGTGAACGTTTAATTCATACGATGCTTAAGAGATAGGCTCTACTTGAAGTAGGGCCTTTTTTATTATCAAAAACCATGCGCAAACGTTTGCTTCATCCGTAAAAATCAGTATGATCCCCTGCAAATTCGGTTTCATCACTTTATTTTGTAAGGGAACACTATGTTCGGTACTGCTACTAGCACTCATGCTACCCGTGTATTACTTTTGGGCTCTGGCGAGCTTGGTAAAGAAGTGGCAATTGAATGCCAACGTCTTGGTTTGGAAGTGATCGCGTGCGACCGTTATGCCGATGCTCCAGCGATGCAAGTGGCGCATCGTAGCTACGTCATCGACATGCTTGATGGTCAGGCTTTGGAAGAGATCATCAATAAAGAGCAACCTGCTTACGTGGTTCCTGAAATTGAAGCTATCGCGACCGATAAATTGGTCGAGTTAGAAGAGAAAGGCTTGAACGTTGTTCCTACAGCGAAAGCAACTAAGCTGACAATGAACCGTGAAGGCATTCGTCGCCTTGCTGCTGAAGAGTTGGCCCTAAACACTTCCCCTTATCAATTTGCTGACAGCTTTGAGGACTTTAAAGCAGCAGTAGAACACGTTGGAATCCCGTGTGTTGTTAAGCCAGTGATGAGCTCTTCTGGTAAAGGCCAAAGCGTTATCAAATCAGAAGAAGATGTTCAAACGGCTTGGGATTACGCACAAGAAGGTGGTCGTACAGGTGCTGGGCGTGTGATTGTTGAAGGCTTTATTGACTTCGATTACGAAATCACACTTCTCACCGTGCGCGCAGCTGATGGAGTGCACTTCTGTGCTCCGATCGGGCATCGTCAAGAGGATGGTGATTACCGTGAATCATGGCAGCCACAAGCAATGTCAGACAACGCAATCAAAGCGGCTGAATACACGGCAGAGAAAGTCGTTAATGCACTGGGTGGCTACGGTATCTTTGGTGTAGAGCTGTTTGTTAAAGGCGATAAGGTTATTTTTAACGAAGTGTCCCCTCGCCCACACGACACCGGCATGGTAACCATGATTTCTCAAGAAATGTCTGAGTTCGCACTGCATGTTCGAGCGTTTACCGGCATGCCAATCAACAACATAGTTCAGTATGGACCATCAGCATCAGCGGTTATTTTAGGCCAAGGTACATCAACTGATATCCGCTTTGACAATGTTGCCAAAGCACTAGCTCAGCCACAAACTCAAGTACGTTTGTTTGGCAAACCTGAAATAGACGGTCGTCGTCGCTTAGGCGTTGTTTTAACGCGTCGCAAGACTATTGAAGATTCGATTGAAGATGCAGTGAATAACGCATCTAGAGTGCAGATCGTTTACTGATTTCATTAATCAGCCAAAGATAGACAAAAGCGCAGCTCAATTGGCTGCGCTTTTTCTTTCTGTGGGTTCGAAAAGTCCTTTATTCGCCCTCTATTAAGTACACTTCTTCAGAGAAGCGGCTTAGACCTTTCTTCGCAATTTTTGGATGGTTTTCGTCGGCTTGATCGACATTCAAACAAGTTACCTTATAACCCGCAAACAGCTGTTCAATCTCTTCGACTGGCACGCTAAATGGAGGGCCTGACATCTCATCTTGTGGGTAGTTAAGAGTCACAAGTAAAATACGTCCGCCAGGGTTCAACAGTTGCTTAAGACGAGCTACGTATTCTTCTCGCATTTCTTGCGGCAAAGCCACAAGCGCAGCACGATCGTAAATGATATCGGCTTTAGAAACAGGCGCAGTAAAGAAGTCGCCAGTGTAAATCGACAACTCATCGAACTGATACAACTCATGCATGCCGTTTAGTGATGTGACAGTCGGCGTGTAGAAGTGTTCAGCAAAAAACGCACGCACGGCGATAAGGCTGAGTTCGACACCTTGCACTTCATCATGCTTCGTCGCAAGCCATACCAAATCCTCTGACTTTCCGCACAAAGGAACTAACACGGTGTCTTCGCGTTTAGGATTGGTATGCTGCCAAAATGCAGGTAACAGTGGATTCACATCATCTAGGTGGAAACCAATTTGGTTACTCGCCCATTTACTGTGCCAAAATTCTTGATCTCTCATTTTACTTCTACTTGTCGGCTGATTGTGGATTCGAGCTTTGCGCTTCGCTTTTGTGGGGTAAGACTAATGATTTTTTCAAATTTGTCTATGCCGTTCATCTTTGGTTAATACTGCAATGGTAGTATGGCTATCGTTCAAGAATGAACCCTTCCTTTTTCTGGTTGTCAGAATAAAGGAAAGCAAAATGGTGATCTAGAACACGATTCCACCATACGGCTAAAAAACAGCCTTGGAATCTATCGTAGAGCCCCCATTAACTAGGTAGTACCTGATTTGCGAATCTTAGTGACCTTTTCGTTACCCATTTTCTAAGTGCAAGCAAGTTAAGGAGAGTGAATGAGCTTATTTCTACGTACTACAGCATTGATGCTTCTAGTACTAAGCCGTGCGCCGGCGTTCGCCGCACTTCCAAATGTCACAAATAACGAACAAGATCGTTCAGCTAGTCAAAACGAAGTTTGTTCAAAATTGTTCAAACATAGCCTTAGTGGTTTGTATGGCATTCAGTCAATCGACTCCAAACCAACTCAGCCTTATTCAGATTTCGACGTACTTTACAGCAAAGCTCACCAAGCGCAGTTCGAGCTAGAGACTATCTGTAAAAGTACTGCCCTTCTTACTGATGCTCAGCCTTACTTTGCTGGCGTTAAATCTCAGCACCGTGCCGAAGAGAAAATTGTTCACGAATTGGACGGTCAAGTAAACCGAATCACTGACTTAGCACGTGCAACCATTGTTGCTGACGATGTAGCAAGCTTGGTTTCGGTATACGAAGCGTTAGAGCGTGAAACAACGATAGTGAAAGTGAAAAACCGCTTTAAAAAACCAACAGATTCCGGTTATCGAGACCTAAACCTCTTAGTTCGTTTACCTAAGACCAACCTCGTTGCCGAAGTGCAGCTGCATTTAAAAGCTATTGCGGATGTAAAAAACGGTCCAGAACACGACTTATATGAACAGATTCAGAAATTAGAGCGTCAAGCTCTAGTGGAGGATCGCCATTTGAATGACTTAGAAATGGCATCAATTAGAAACATGCGTACGCAATCTAAAAACTTATATCAAGAGGCATGGCATCCATACCTAACGACACACTTAGAAGCGGCATAATTGACATAAACTGATGTACTTAATACTAAAAAACCACCGAAATTGCGGTGGTTTTTTATTTGTTCTTTAGTAAATACCGAAACCTACAGACAAAAAGACCACGACAAAGCGTGGTCTCAATCCATGTTACATGGCTTACTGGTCTGCCTTTAAGTTCTCTACGCGAGCTTTCAACTTCTGACCCGGGCGGAACGTAACGACACGTCGAGCAGTAATTGGAATATCTTCACCAGTTTTCGGGTTACGACCAGGTCGTTCGTTCTTATCACGAAGATCGAAGTTACCAAAACCTGACAGTTTTACCTGTTCGCCACTTTCCAGTGCCTTACGAATCTCTTCAAAGAACACTTCCACCGTTTCCTTGGCGTCCCGTTTACTAAATCCCAATTTATCAAACAGGTTTTCTGCAAGTTCGGCTTTTGTGAGCGCCATAAAACTTTCCTCAAAGCTATGTTAAACAATGCTACCTTATGTGTAGCGCCAGAGCAGTTTTACCCTACCAATTCAACAACATATCGGGGTTACATCAGGAAGTGTATGCCAAGCTTATGATTTTCGCCAACTTTTTTCTTTGCTAATATATCGTTCACTGGAAGAGGAAGCTACTTTACCCACCAATATTTCGAGATTTTACTTTAATTCTCTCTTTTCAAGGAAAAATATCCAGTTCAAATTACTAGTTTAAAAACAAAAAACAACATTAATCACTATTTAACAAAAATGTCAGATACTGGTCACTTTACAAACAATTGACAAAAAACTTTCCAATTTTTCAGTGGTTTGAGTGATGAGCAATATAGATCTGACCAGTACCATTCAAGTTACTTTTAATGCAGATACTGCTGATTTTTCCATAAAAAGAAAGCTTGAACGGTGCCAATATTCTGATGAGATAACAATGACGACATAGAGAAACGTTGGTACTGTTTGCAAATAAATAACTCCCGTTCAGAGCACCCAATGTTTCACCAAGTCATCAGTATTCTGTTCCCTGTTTTTGCTTTAGCTTGTGCGGGTTATTTAGTCGGACGTTATATCAAACCAGATTTTCGGCCGATCAATCGCATCAACATGGATGTGTTTACTCCTGCATTGGTCTTTTCGTCTTTGGTCAGCATGCCTCTTGATATTGGGCAAGCCCCCCTCCTACTGGCCGCAATTATTGCTGTTATCGTCCCTGGGTTACTCATGCTACCCATAGCCAAGTTAACAGGACTCTCTTTCAAAGCGTGGGCACCACCACATATGTTTAGAAATAGCGGAAACCTTGCAATTCCGTTGTTCACCTATACTTTTGGAGAGCTAGCTCTCCCTTCTGCAGTATTGTTGTTTGTGGTTTCTGCCTGTTTACATATCAGTTTGGGCGTGATGCTTCTAAGTAGTGGCAACCCATTGAAGCAAATGTTTAAAATGCCTATTTTTATCTCTGCTTCTTTAGCACTCATTATCAACCTTTCTGGATTCAACGTTTGGCCACCATTTTACGAAGCGACCGCTTTACTTGGACAAGCCGCTGTCCCTGTCATGCTGCTTTCTCTGGGTGCTCAGATGTGTAACTTAAGACTTGGTGGTTTGAGAGTAGGGTTGCTTTGTACAGTGCAGTCGTTGTTAACTGGTGCGGTCGCGTTTGCGGTAATTTATTGGCTTATCCCACTTCCAACCATGCAATTGCAAATGATGGTGCTATTTACAATGTTGCCACCAGCAGTGATGAATTATCTTTTTGCTGAACGATTGAACATAGAGCCGATGACCGTCGCCTCTATGGTGCTATTTGGTAACTTCTTTAGCATTCTCACGCTACCATTACTGTTAATGTTTACGCTTTCATTGACATAAAGGCATAAAGCTCGCGGACCACACAGCGATTAACAATGTTACACTGCACTAAATAACTCAACAGAATGTCAGGCTATTTCATAATCGTGCGTACCGTTATCCAAATTAGTGATTGCCACTTAAGCGATGAATCCAGCTTTAACCGCCTTCGCAAAGCCCTTA
Organism: Vibrio sp. 10N.222.52.B12; assembly: GCF_002875385.1. Lineage (NCBI taxonomy): Bacteria > Pseudomonadati > Pseudomonadota > Gammaproteobacteria > Vibrionales > Vibrionaceae > Vibrio > Vibrio sp. 10N.222.52.B12. The sequence continues at coordinate 94,736 of NZ_MDAW01000145.1, forward strand.
ATACGGCTCAAAATGAAACAACCTGCGACACTCTCCTACTGACTGGAGACCTATGCTGCAACCCTAGGGCTAGCGACTATCAAGCTTTGCTTGCGTTCTTAAATAGACATATCCAAAACAAACACGTTTATGCCATTGCAGGTAACCATGATGACTTCATCCTAATGAAAGAAGAATTTCGTGATAGCAGCATTCATGTTGTTGAAAAAGCGGAAATTCATGGGCGACAAGTATTGTTTTTAGATTCGAGCGCTAAACCATTAGATGAACACCATCCTCTTGGCTCTGGCCGAGTTGATAACCGTGGAGTTGCCCGCTTTAAACGGCAGCTTCGCCATGCAACCAACCCGATTGTCGTTGTCCACCATCCCATTATTCCTGTCGGCTCAGACTGGATGAAAGCGATTTGTTTGGAGAACGATGCAAGCTTACTTGCGCTTTTGGCTAAGCATCGAGTTCAAGATGTAATTTGCGGGCATGGTCATGATGCACTAACGGTGACGAAGCAAGGTGTGACTCAACATATGGCCCCCGCCACCGCTTACGGCTTTGACCACAGTATTGACGAATACAACCGAAGTGAAAAGATTGGTGTGAATAAGATTTTCTTTGAAGATGAGAGGATCAAAGTGGAGACAATTTGGCTCTAGCTATTCCCTATTCCAAAAATACAAAAAACCCTGCCAAACTGGCAGGGTTTTCATTTCTTAAGAAGATGCGTTACGCAAGATTAGTCACGTAGAGACGCACCAAACTTCTCAGAAACGTGAGCAACGATAGCGTCAACCGCACCAGCGATATCTGCATCTTCAAGCGTACGCTCAAGTGACTGTAGAGTCAGAGCAATGGCTAGGCTCTTCTTACCTTCTTCAACACCTTTACCTACGTAAACGTCGAACAGTTTCGCATCTTTAAGGAACTCGCCACCTTGCTCTAGACAAGCGTTAACGATGTCACCAGATGCAACAGCTTCGTCCACGACTACCGCGATATCACGACGGTTTGAAGGGAATTTAGAAAGTGCTACCGCTTCTGGGATCACTTTGCTGTTGATTGCAGACCATTCGATTTCGAATACGATAGTACGACCGTTTAGACCGAACTTACGCTCAAGCTCAGGGTGAACTGTACCGATCACGCCCACTTCTTTGCCATCTACGATGATTGTCGCAGATTGACCTGGATGAAGTGCTGGGTTAGCTTTTTTGCTTTCAGGTGACAGTGCAGCGAAAGAGTATGCTTTTTCGTTCGCAGATAGCTCTAGAATCGCTTCTAGATCGCCCTTAAGATCGAAGAAATCAACCGTGTTAGTTTCGATATCCCAGTGCTCTTCACCACGAGTACCAGCGATAACACCTGCAAGCATTGGCTCTTGGCGCATACCGTTTTCTGCAGATTCACATGGGATGAAACGTAGGCCGTATTCGAATAGACGAACGCGTGGCTGTTGACGTTTCTGGTTGTGAACAACCGTGTTCAGCAGACCTTGGATAAGACCAAGACGCATCGCTGACATATCCGCTGAAATTGGGAATGGCAGGATTAGCGGCTCAACACCTGGAACAACTAGCTTTTGTTGCTCTGGCTCAACGAAGCTGTATGTAATTGCTTCGTGGTAACCGCGGTCAACAAGAAGATCACGAACGCGTTTCAGTGGAAGATCCGCTTCAACGTGGTTGTGCATCTTAAGCGCTGCTGCTGGGTGTTGGTTAGGGATGTTGTCGTAACCGTAAATACGGCCAACTTCTTCAATCAGGTCTTGCTCGATAGCGATATCAAAACGCCATGTTGGCGCTACTGCCATCCAACCTTCTTCTGAAGCTTCAACAGTCAAACCTAGACGCTCTAGGATTTCTACTACGTCAGCATCAACAATGTGGTGACCTAGTAGGTTGTCTAGTTTAGTACGGCGTAGAGCAACTTTGTTGGGCTTAGGTAGGTCTGTTTCAGACTCTACAGCAACAACAGGTGCAACTTCACCGCCACAGATTTCAACAAGAAGCTCTGTTGCACGCTCCATTGCGTTTACTTGCAGTGCGTAATCCACACCACGCTCAAAACGCATAGAAGAATCTGTATGCAGACCGTAGCTACGTGCGCGACCACGGATGTGGTCAGGTGCAAAGAATGCACACTCTAGTAGAACGTCTTTAGTCTCAGTTGTTACACCAGACTCCTCACCACCAAAGATACCTGCAATTGCAAGTGCTTTGTTGTGGTCTGCTACTACTAGCGTATCTGCGTTTAGTTCTGCTTCGCTGCCGTCAAGAAGAGTTAACTTCTCACCTTGCTCAGCCATACGAACTACGATGCCACCTTCGATCTTCGCTAGATCGAATGCGTGCATTGGTTGGCCTTGCTCTAGAAGCACGTAGTTAGTGATGTCTACAACAGGATCGATTGAGCGAATACCACAACGACGCAATTTTTCTTGCATCCATAGTGGCGTTTCAGCTTGAACGTTCACGTTCTTAACCACACGACCTAGGTAACGTGGACACGCAGCTGGCGCTTTCACTTCGATAGACACTTTGTCTTCGATTGAAGTCGCTACTGCTTCTACTGATGGCTCAGTCACGTCAGCGCGGTTTAATACACCTACTTCACGTGCCATACCGCGAATGCTGAAACAGTCAGCACGGTTTGCTGTTAGGTCTACGTCTACCGTTACGTCGTCTAGACCTAGGAATTCACGGAAATCGGTACCGATTACTGCGTATTCTGCTAGTTCCATGATGCCGTCTGACTCAACGTCGATACCTAGTTCAGTGAATGAACAAAGCATGCCGTGAGATGGTTGACCACGTAATTTCGCTTTTTTGATTTTAAAATCGCCCGGAAGAACAGCACCAACTGTTGCTACTGCTACTTTCAAACCTTGGCGACAGTTGTGTGCGCCACAAACGATGTCTAGAAGCTCTTCTTCACCCACGTCAACTTTCGTTACACGTAGCTTGTCCGCATCTGGGTGCTGACCACATTCAACAACGTGACCAACTTTAACGCCGTTGAACGAACCTGCTACAGGTAGTACGTCGTCAACTTCTAGACCCGCCATTGTAATTTGGTGAGTTAGTTCGTCAGTGGTAATCGAAGGACTAACCCACTCACGAAGCCATGATTCGCTGAATTTCATAGTGATTTATCCCCTGGATTACTTGAACTGTTTTAGGAAACGAAGGTCGTTCTCGAAGAACGCACGTAGGTCGTTTACGCCGTAACGAAGCATCGTTAGACGCTCTACACCCATACCGAATGCAAAGCCAGAGTATTTCTCAGGGTCGATGCCTACACTGCGTAGTACGTTCGGGTGAACCATGCCACAGCCTAGAACTTCAAGCCATTTGCCGTTTTTACCCATTACGTCTACTTCAGCCGAAGGCTCTGTAAATGGGAAATAAGATGGACGGAAACGAACTTCTACTTCTTCTTCAAAGAAGTTACATAGGAAGTCGTGCAGAATGCCTTTTAGTTGAGCGAAGTTCACGTTCTCATCAACTAACATGCCTTCCACTTGGTGGAACATTGGCGTGTGCGTTTGGTCGTAATCGTTACGGTATACACGGCCCGGTGCAATGAAACGGAATGGTGGTTTGCCATTTTCCATTGTACGGATCTGTACGCCAGACGTGTGAGTACGAAGCATCAAATCAGGGTTGAAGAAGAAAGTATCGTGGTCAGTACGCGCTGGGTGATCAGCGGCAATGTTTAGTGCATCAAAGTTGTGGAATGCATCTTCGATTTCTGGACCAGACTCAGTATTAAAGCCAAGTTCACCAAAGAACTTTTCAATACGCTCAACAGTACGAGTAACTGGGTGTAGACCACCGTTCTCGATACGACGACCTGGTAGTGTTACGTCAATCGTTTCTGCTGCTAGCTTCGCTTCAAGCTCTGCACGTTGTAGTGCATCTTTACGAGCTGCGATAGCTTGCTGAACTACGCCTTTCGCTTTATTGATCTCTTGACCCGCTTCACGGCGCTCTTCTGGTGGTAGTTTACCTAGGCTTTGAAGTTGAGCAGTTAGCTCACCTTTTTTACCTAGATACTGAACACGCACTTCATCAAGTACGACTAGCGATTCTGCGGCTTCAATTGCTGCACTCGCGTTAGCAATGATCTCTTCTAGATGTTGCATCGTTTCCTCATCTACCTATTGGTAGTATCCATAAGGGAGTGATTGGTTTTTTGATAGCTGTACATAGTAGCCAAACCCGCCACCAAAGCCAAATTGAATTATGAAAAGAAGAGGTTATTGAATAAAAAGAACACAAAAACGCAAAAAAAGCAGCTTTGCACGTAAATCCCTAGGATTATGGCTTGCTGCTTTGTGCATAAATACTGCAGTTTCGTCCCCAAGTGAAAACTCTTTAGGTCAGTCGACAATGCTAAAAATAATATTGAATAGATAGCTCGACAAAGTCATCGTCTCTGGCGAAGTAAAGCAGATCGGTAGGCGTTTCGTTTTTAAACAACCAAGCATCGATTTGCCACTTGAAATGATTTGAAATGCGGCTGGAAGCCTCAAGTTTTGCGTTGTACACATCGGAGTTGTCGAGATCTTGCGTTATACCCGTTAAGATTTCTGTGCCGTCTTCGTCATTGAGCGCTAAACGAATGCCTGCAAAGACATCATTTTGACCGATATTTTGCGCGTTGTTCCCACGGCTATCATAGAGATACTCACCAATAATGCCTACGTCCCATACTGTCTCAAAAGCGCCTACTATCGTGTATTCAAAACCCGTCACGACGCCGATATGATTGTCGAAGCTATCGCGGTAGACACTCTCTAGCTTCCATAACCAATCGCCCACGATGCCTTGAACATCCAGCCCAACATGGCTCATTAGGGCGTAATAAGGTTTTAACTCTCCTTGATCAAACCGAAAATACGGGTCACGGTTTGTTCCATAAACATAGCTTAAGCCAACATCCCAATCGCCAAACATTTGTGCGTACCGAAAAGCGACATCCACATGCTTTTCTTCTCGGCTAGATTCATACAGCGCATCATCAGATACAACGGGTTCAATCCTCAAACGTCCATCTTTACCTGCAAATGTTCGTTCGCGAAAATAAGGCAACACCATGGCATCGACCACTCCCCAGTCTTTGACTGACGTAAAATGGACCATGGGTTGGCCGAGTTTACCTTCACCATCAACGGCTTCTACCGCATCGACTTGGTTTATGACATCAACCAGATGTGCTGACTCGGTCAAACCCCAGAAGACTTTACTGATCCCGACACGTAGCTCGTAGTCATCCCAATAAGTTAAATACAACGCTTCGCGAATATCACCATGAGTCCGCTCGTCATCCATACTGTCTAAACGATAAAAGGGAGTGAACGTGAAACTGGCTTCCCCATCTTTTAGGTCCCAGTAAAACTCCGGCTGCAAAACCAGTGAAGCTTGTCCTTTCCCCTGCCCCTGAGCACCATCGGAGAAAAACTGACGATGCTCGATGTTGACCTGTCCTGCTAACTCAACCGCCAATAAAGAGCCAGAGAAAGGCATAGTGGTTAGGCCAGCGAATATCATACTGGCCATGTTTACCCTACTCATTCGATCTCCTTACTTAACGCGCTTAAGTATGTTTTTGTTGAAATCGGAGTCTTTTAATCCAGTTTGGAACGTTAACTCACTTGTTGTCAGCTCAGTACTCTTGCCGGTCTGGTGATTGGTCATCGCCATCGTGTGCGCTCGCCAATATTGATTTAAGTACTGTTTGTAATCAGAGAAAACCAAAGTCTTAAGTAGCGCGCCTTTACGGTCATAGAACTCTACTTTCATTGGACGATAATGCGCTTTGTCCAACCACACAACTTGCTTGGTGTAACCTGAATTTTTATCGGTTGGAATTTGCTCTAAAACAAACGTATCTTGCCCTTTGATAGCGTCATCCTTGAGATAGTTAAATCGATACTTCTCAATTTCAAACGAACTTAGATCTTCGTACGCAAACTCACTGCCCATAAATGGCCCCGACTTATTACGTGATGCAATACGTTTGACGCGCTTTAATGCAGGTAGATAGAGCCATTGGTCATCGGAACCCACTGTATGTGAATGATTCAGGAATGCTGTGCCTTTTACATCACGTGGCTCATCAAAAATGGTTAACCCTTTGTCACCATCATCAACTACCTCAAGAGACTTTAAGCGCATCGCTCGAGTACTGCTTTCCCCTTGAGCATTTCGCAGGATCATTTGCATTGTCGCAACAGAATCACGCCAACCTTCGTCACGAGCCTTGCGTTCTTGTGCAATTTCCAAACCTTTGGTTTCGTCAGCCCAAGAAAATGGCGTCATGAGAAAAGAGGCTGCTATTACCGCTACTTTCAATCGTGTATTGAGTAAATTCATCATTCTATCCTTGTCTGTTTTCAGAATTACAACTGAGTTGCCGTAACACTTTTCTGTGAGTCCGTATCGGGGTTATTTATTGCCTTGTTTTGGGCATAAGCTTCTTTATCGAATAACATCAATAACGTTGGTAGGAACAAGAAATCCACAACTAAGGCAATAAAGATGACTATCGCACTCAGTTGGCCCATGTCAGCATTCAAACGGAAGCTCGACATTGCCAAAACAGAGAAACCTGCGACTAAAACGACTGTCGTTATCCAAAGTGCTCGCCCCACTGTGTGGAACGCATATCTAACCGCTTGCTCGGCAGTTTGCCCTTCTTTACGTGCGCGTTGATATTTTGACAAAAAGTGCACGGCGTCATCGACCACGATCCCGAGTGTCAACGTCACTACGACAGACAATCCTAGGTTGATTTCTCCTGAAATCAGCGCCCATAAACCAAACCCAATGACAGCTGGTGCGATGTTTGGCACCAAGCTGATCAATCCCAGCTTGAGAGAGCGAAGCGCAAAGATGAGCAGTGCAGAAATAAGCACCAATGTGATAGGTAAGGTAGAAAGCATACTTGCCATGTTGGTTTCACCAATGTGGGCAAACATCAACGAAGGGCTCGACGCAACGACTTCATATTGAGGAGCGTTATTCGCAAACCAAGCGTAGATACGATTCTCAAGGTCAACCAATTCAACGCTGCCTAAGTTATCGACGGTCAAAACCATTTTAATTGAGGATTTATCAACATTAATTTGATTGTTGAGATCTAACCCATAAGGCAGTGACATTTCGTAAAGCAGCAAATACTGCGCGGCTAATTCGCGATCTTGTGGTAGTGAATAATAAGCATCATCGTCGGCATGCATGTTTTTATTTAGACGCTTATACACATCCGCCAGAGTTGCGACATGATCAGTTTCAGGCTGAGCACGCAACCAATCGGTGAAACGACCAATCGAGTTCAAAAATATTGGGTCTGCTATTCCCTGCGACTCATTAGTTTTGATGGCAATACTGATGTTTGTCATCCCACTGATTCGCTCTTCCATAAAGTCAGCGGCTTGGCGAAAGTCACTTCGTGAATCAAAGTACTTCACAGATTCATCATTCACTTTGTTTAGCGGGATTAAGCTAGCACTGACAACGATCACTAGAACAGAAAGGGGTAACAAGGCTTTTCGATTTGTCACCACAAAATCGCCTAGCTTATCCATAAAATCAGAACCGTTTTTCGATGTATTTTGTTTGACTCGTATCGGTAACAGTTTTAATAAGGCTGGCAACAAAGTAACAGATAAGAAACAGGCAATCATGACGCCCAGCGCGGATAAATTACCGAAGTCTCGTAACACTGGAGAATCCGACATATTCATCATCAGAAAGCCAATCGCCGTTGTTACTGAAGTAATAAGGATTGGCATGAAGTTGAGTGCAATACTGCGTTCTATCGAATGCGCTTTGCTAAATCCATTTTGCATAGACTGACGCATCGTGGCGATAACGTGAACACAATCTGCAACCGCGAGTGTCATGACTAAAGTTGGGACATTGACCGTCGCCGTACTCAGGAACATACCTGCCCAACCAGATAGTCCCATAGTTGCCATCACGGACCCGATAATCACGACCAAGGTCGCAATCACACTCAAGAAAGAACGTAACATAATGGTTAGGAACACGAGAATAACAAGCAACATCGTAGGGACCAGCGTAGCACTGTCTTCTTGCGCAGCCGTCATAAAGGCGTAGTTCATCGCGATAATGCCTGCTTTATGAAACTCAACATTTGGGTAATTCTGCTGGTATTGCTCAATCATCCTATTGATGTGGTTCATCACTTCTTGAACTTCAGCGGTCTTATCAACTTCAGGCAATTGAACCGTGATATTTACAATCGTTACGTCGCCCTTCTCAGAAATCAAAGCGTTTTTAATCACTGGTTCCGTCAGGGCAATATGCTTAACTTTGGCAATGCGCGCCGACGTTAATTCATAGTCGTCATAAAGTAGGTCTTCGACAAGAAGATCATCTTCGATTGCTTCGGTATGTTGATAATTCGCAATGGAATCAACACGACTTGAGTAAGGGACTTGCCATGAGTCAACCGTTAAGTTTTGGACAAGTTGGAGGGTTTCTGGGGTGAAGACATCATTGTTATCTGGTGCAATAACAATGGCTAAGTTATCGGTTTTAGCAAAGGTCGTTTGAATTTCATCAAAGGCAAGCAACTGCTTATTAGTGCCATCAAAAAAGATATTATAGTCACCACGGAAATAGAGATTCTTTCCTCCGATGGTCGCGAAAATCACGAGTAATACCGTTGCCAGCAATACCCAGATACTATACTTGGTTGGAATCTTCCCCCATTGTCCGGTGGAAGTTTGTTGAGCTTGGCGGTGTTTCATCACACTCTCCCTTTGTGACGTTTCGTCAAAAGACGGAGCAAAAAAGCAGCTTTCACTGTTTCTCGATCCAGATTCGCTTTAAACCTTGTTGTTGCATCACCTTTATAAAATTATTGATGCAAAAACAATCGTTATTGACGATCCGTCAAATAGTGTGATTAAAAAACCAATCTTTATTGGATTGGTTTTTTGCATTCATGGGAATCAGCGATTCGCTGAGTCTAAGAATGCAACTTCTTCACTGAACAATTCCTGCTCCACTCGACGCCAAGTTTTACGGTAGTCCCACTCTGTTGAGAGCGGCAACCATCCTAGGCCATCAAGTAACATATTCGCATTGTGAAGCACAGAGAAGGGGTCTTGTAGGCGCTGGATACAACGACTGTTCGATGCATTTTGCGCCAGCGCATTAGAGCCAAACGCAATAGACCAATTAGCAAACACAATAGCATCTGAGCCAACAGCTGGAGAAAACTTAAGATCCCCTATTTCTACTGCATGGTTTACCAAAGCGTCCGCACCGGATATCACTTCTTCTTCCAACTGGTTTAATTCGTTAAGGCGCGTTGGAGATGCTTTTTCTATCACCCACGGCGTTTTAGCAACAATTGCACACGTTGATAATACAGGCTCCATGCGAGCATAAATACGACACCCAACATGCATCGCAATGATCTTCTCGCGAGTATTACCATCAAAGTTTGCCGTACGCTCGAAGAACACGGCTTCACTCTTCAATGAATGGATACATAAAGCAAGAATCACGTCCTCTTTGCTACAAAAATGGTTGTAGATGGTCCCTTTTGAATAAGGGCTCGCTGCGGTTAGCTTATCCATCGTGAGATTTGCAAACCCCTGCTCTTGCACCAATGACTTCGCAAGCTGAATCAATTCTACCTCACGATCGGCAATCGCCTGTTGTTTCTTAGTTAAGCCGGAAACAACACGACAGTCTTGCTGTTTGTCATTCTTTTTGCAGCCAAAATTAAACATAATTCTTTGATCCGTATCCCCATGTGACGCTAACGAATAGTAACACGAATATGATTGGCAGAAAGTTCATTACCTTTCTGACGAATCGTCATAATTGACACATCGTCATGTTAGCTCATCAATTACACATTACAAGTATGAATCTATAAATCACTAGAAATAACTACATGTTATATTGATAGACTTGGCTTATCCCCAGCCGAAGCGATCGCACATCGGATATCTTCAATAAAGTTACCATCAGTTTGAACAATTCCATCAGAGAAGGTAACAGGTTGGTGTGGTCCCGCAACCAGTAAGACATTCGTAAAATCGGAGACATTGAAATTTTCTGCTACGACATTCTTGGAGTGAAAATCGAGAACAGTGCTCGCGACCTGTTCTTCTAATGTAAGTAATTGTTCTTCAGTAATTTTCATTCGAGATAATGCAACACGAACACACTTCTCGTGCGTGGTCGTTTGATCCTTGATGATCTCTGTGTACTTGTCGTTAAGCTTCGAGTTTTCAGCGTAGCTGTAGTAAAGCGGACCATGCAGCGTAATGTTGTTTTCTTCATCAACATAAACCAGATCAAGTAACTCTAGCGCGCCTAAATAGTCCGACATACTTTGTTTCGAGAGGTCATACTTTTTCATTAGGATGGTATAGCCGTCTTTCCCACGAAGCATCCGTAACTCTCGATAAAAATCGTAAAGATGAGGAAATTGGAAAAAGACTTCGTCTTGCGTGTGGCTAAAGTAATCTTGATCCTCAGCTTGAAGTTGATTTGCCAGCTTCTGCAATTCATCGAGGGTGCAGTCAACCGCGCGGCAATACTCGAGTAACTTATCTAGAGCAAGGTTAGTACTAGTTAAATGACGTTTAAAAGTGGACAACGGCATGCCCATTTTCTCAGATAACTCTCGATATGTTAGCCCTTTAGTTTTTATCGCTTGTCGTAATGCGGCTAACAAGTACTCGGGAGTGAGTTCTCTCATCTACAATTCCTTATGGCAATGTTACAGCTGTATAGTATTTGTAACAATTTAGAATCACTTCGCAAGGCATAAGTTCATATTTTTATAAGAAAACTTTGAATTAATATACTTTCATTCACATTTACGATGTTAATACTGGCACTTAAAATGCATTCAGTTTCATTATATTTGGCAAATTCATTACATTATAAACATCATAGTTTTAATGCTATTCGTCGCATTAAATCCTAGAAAGTAAAAATATGGCGAGAGCTTACGACTCGAACAAGCATTATGCGTTAGAACATTTGCCCTAAAAACAATTCATCAAAAAAGGCATAATTATTCATCAGGACTGATGGTTCGTGAACACAATTAGGTTTAGCAGCGCAGTGCGATCGAAGTCACTTTAGTCAAAATTTCAAAGCAACGAATGGATACAATAAATACCTAGAAATGGTGATCTGCATATAAACGATAGGAAGAGGAACCCAATTAGGAACGACGTTGTCTTGGACTTATTGACAACGTCGACAGACTTTTCGTACTAGATGGCGAGACAAACTCACCGACATGAATGACACACAAGGGGGGAGTTAAAAATAGCGAACGAAAAAACAATCTGCACTGTATTAAAACGACAAAAGCCTCTTCAACTATACGAGCTTCACAGCCGTTCCAAACGCAAGAATTTCAGAAGAACCATCAACAATTGAGCTAGTTGTAAAACGGATGCCAACCACCGCATCAGCACCCATATTCGCTGCATCTTCGACCATACGCTGAATCGCGATATTTCGAGCTTCAGTCATCATTTCTGTATAACCGCGAATCTCACCGCCAACGATACTTTTTAGACCCGCCATGAAGTCTCGACCAATGTGTTTAGATTGAACCACATTCCCCGTTACTACACCCTTTATCTCAGCGATTTCTCGTCCTGGAATCGTCTCGGTTGTTGAATAAATCATGTTAAGCCTCAGTAAGATAGTTAGATAACTCAATCAAGTTACCATCTGGGTCTCGAATGTAAACAGATAGGATGTTACCAATTGCACCGGTCCGTTGAACAGGCCCTTCAATTACCTCAATAGCATGAGCTTCAAGGTGAGAGATAATATCCAAGATAGGTGTGTCTGTAATAAAACACAAATCAGCACTGCCAGAAGCAACTTGACGTGCTTTAGGTTCAAACTCGCTCCCTAGTTGGTGAAGATTTATCTTTTGCTTTCCATAAATCAAGGCTACTCGTCCTTCACCGAAAGTGACACTTTCCATACCGAGAACCTGTATATAGAAATCCAGTGTGGTTTGAATGTCTTTAACTGTCAGTACAAGGTGATCCAAGCGGTTTATTTTCATTAAAGCCTCTCTATAATGCTTCAGATGAGATGACTGCCTCAATCTCAATAGATAAGTCGGGGTGAATCAAACGGCTCACCTCGACTAATGAACAAGCCGGTAAATAGCCCTCATAGAAGTCGAATAATACCGAGCGAATCTCTGACAGTTGGTTTATATCGGTTATAAATATCGTCAGCTTGATGAGGTCACGTTTCTCTCTTTGTTCTTCCGCAAGTATTTTCGATAAGTAAGACAGAATCGTTTTTGTTTGCTCGATTAGATTTTCACTTTGGCTCGGTGAGCCCATTGCTGTCAATCCGGAAACATACAAGGTCTCACAATGTCTTGCCGCATGGACATAAGGACCAGCAATTTGCGGCAAAAATTCGTAACTGATGCGTTGAACCATTTTGACTCCCCTCCCTAGCGGTTGTATTTCCGTTTATTCAATATCTCTTTCACTTCGTGCGTTTTTTCTAAATCTACTTCATAAACATTGGCTAATGCACAAACATATTATACCCAAACGTCTTCAATGAGCAGGATTCAGAGCGTTGTCACTGACTCTAGTTCAAAGTCAAACAACTTGAGGAATAGTCTTTCTATTTCCATTTTGTTTGGCAAAGAAATAGTGTTAGTGACACGCTCCCAAAGGGCGAGTTGCCTTGGCTTGTATACTTTGTTGTCGATTTTCGATTTAGAACCACTAGATCTTTAAATCGCCGCCGCGCCTACAAACCAATGCAATCTCGCTGAACCTAGCGCATTGAGGATATTTGGGTATACGCGTACGTCGTAGAGTTCTTCCGCGATTGTTCCTTTAATTGTGTCCTCTGTCGGTTGTCCAGTGGCGTCTTTCCTAATCGATTCAGACAACTCACCCACTTCTTCAATCAGTTTGAGGAAATAATGCTGTTTCTGTTCCGGGTCGTGATCAAACTCTTTTATATGCGCTTGTAGTTGTCGAATGTCCATTTCTAATCCTTTTTGTTTGTAATCCTAATAAACCCTACCATCAGTAGATAACAGAATGATTGAACGCGATATTCCCAATAGCTCGGTAACACAGATGCTCCTTATCCATGACGTGATGAGTAGAGGAAAAATAGCAAATCCAACCATTGGAGCAACTTATTTGGTCAGAGTTAGGATATAAGCGGGAAACGGGAAACGGGAAAGTCTATGGTAGGAGAAACAGAAAGCAATAAAAAAGGAGAGCTAATGCTCTCCTTTTCTTAATCCTAAACTGCTAATTAAAGAGCAGCTTTCGCTTTTTCAACTAGAACAGCAAATGCTGCTTTATCGAATACTGCGATGTCTGCTAGGATCTTACGGTCGATCTCGATAGATGCTTTCTTAAGACCGTTGATGAAACGGCTGTAAGATAGACCATTTTGACGAGATGCTGCGTTGATACGTGCAATCCATAGTTGACGGAATTGACGTTTCTTAGCGCGACGGTCACGGTAAGCGTATTGACCAGCTTTAGTAACTGCTTGGAAAGCTACGCGGTAAACACGTGAACGTGCACCGTAGTAACCTTTAGCTTGTTTTAGAACTTTCTTATGACGTGCACGAGCTTGTACACCACGTTTTACGCGAGGCATTATGCTTCTCCTAAACTAAACGATTGATAACTATAAAGAATTAAGCGTATGGCAACATACGAACAACTGCAGCAACTTCACAACGTGGAAGAATTGCATTTGGACGTAGCTGACGCTTGTTCTTAGTAGTACGCTTAGTCAGGATGTGACGTTTTGTAGCGTGCTTGTACTTAATACCACCAGCAGTTTTCTTAAAACGCTTAGCAGCACCTTTGTTGGTTTTCATCTTAGGCATGATGAATAACTCCGCATTGAGTAGGTTTAATAAACAACGTAATTAGGGCGAACAAAACCCAACCGCTTACCTTTAAAAGGGAAACGGCTAGGTCTTAATTACTTGATGAGCCGTTAATTACTTCTTTTTAGGGGCTAGAACCATGATCATCTGACGACCTTCGATTCGACTTGGGAAAGATTCCACTACAGCAAAGTCTACAGTGTCTTCTTTTAAGCGATGAAGAACGTCAACACCGATGTCTTGGTGCGCCATTTCTCGGCCACGGAAGCGAATTGTTACCTTCACTTTGTTGCCTTCTTCAAGGAAACGCGTCAGGTTGCGTAGTTTTACCTGATAGTCTCCAATATCAGTTCCAGGACGGAATTTTACTTCCTTAATCTGAACCTGTTTTTGCTTTTTCTTCTGCTCTTTAGCAGATTTGCTCTTCTCAAAGAGGAATTTGCCGTAGTCCATAACACGACAGACTGGCGGCTCAGCGTTAGGACTGATCTCCACAAGATCCATGCCTGCTTCTTCAGCAGCTGCGATCGCTTCTTGAATCGATACAACACCAACTGATTCACCGTCAGCGCCAGTTAGTCGAACTTCACGAACGCCACGAATTTCACCGTTCATACGGTGTGGGTTTTGTTTTACCGGCTGTTGGCCGCGTCTTCCGCCTTTAATAGCTTATTCCTCCAGATTGAGCTTACGGCTTGAAATCTCGTCTTGGATGTATGAAATGAAATCATCCACTTTAAATTTGCCGAGATCTTTACCTTTACGAGTACGTACTGCGATTTCGCCAGCTTCCATTTCTTGGTCACCGACAACAAGCATATACGGTACACGCTTCAAAGTGTGTTCGCGGATTTTAAAGCCAATCTTCTCATTTCTCAAGTCCGCTTTAGCTCTAATTCCACTTTTTTGTAGTTTTTGTACTACTTCCTGAACATAATCTGACTGTTTATCAGTAATGTTCATAAGAATTGCCTGTTCTGGCGCCAACCAAGTTGGGAAGAAACCAGCATATTCTTCGATAAGAATACCAATGAAACGCTCTAGTGAACCTAGAATTGCACGGTGAATCATCACCGGAACAAGACGTTCATTGTTTTCACCTACGTAAGTTGCACCTAAGCGACCTGGTAGGTTGAAGTCTAACTGAACAGTACCACACTGCCATGCACGGTCTAGACAGTCGTATAGCGTGAATTCAATCTTAGGACCGTAGAATGCACCCTCGCCTTCTTGAATCTCGTATGGAATTTCCATTGATTCTAGAGACTGTTTCAATGCTTCTTCAGATTGATCCCAGATTTCATCTGAACCTACACGTTTCTCTGGACGAGTAGACAGTTTCACTACGATGTTGTCGAAACCAAATGTTTGGTACGTATCGTACACCATCTTGATACAATTTGTTACTTCTTCTTGAATTTGGCTCTCAGTACAGAAAATGTGAGCGTCATCCTGAGTAAAACCACGTACACGCATAATGCCGTGTAGTGCACCAGATGGTTCGTTACGGTGACATGAGCCGAACTCAGCCATACGTAACGGTAGATCACGGTACGATTTTAGACCTTGGTTAAAGATCTGCACGTGACCTGGACAGTTCATTGGTTTCAGTGCGTATTCACGGTTTTCAGAAGAAGTGGTGAACATCGCATCAGCGTACTTGTCCCAGTGACCAGAACGTTCCCAAAGAACACGGTCCATAATAAGTGGACCTTTTACTTCCTGGTAACCGTATTCGTCTAACTTAGAGCGTACAAATACTTCAAGGTCACGGAAGATAGACCAACCATTGTGATGCCAGAACACCATACCTGGTGCTTCTTGTTGCATGTGGAATAGGTCTAGTTGCTTACCAAGTTTACGGTGGTCACGCTTCGCTGCTTCTTCAAGGCGAGTAAGGTGCGCTTTCAGTGCTTTCTTATCGTGGAAAGCCGTACCGTAGATACGTTGAAGCATTTTGTTGTCGCTGTTACCACGCCAGTAAGCACCCGCAACATTCAATAGAGTGAAATGTTGACAGAAACTCATGTTAGGAACGTGAGGACCGCGACACATGTCGATGTATTCTTCATGGTGGTAAAGACCTGGACGATCATCACGAGATACGTTTTCGTCTAGGATTTCCACTTTGTATGGTTCGCCACGTGATTCAAATGTATCACGTGCTTCCTGCCAGCTAACCTTTTTCTTAACAACTTCGTACTTGGTCTTCGCTAGTTCTTTCATACGCTTTTCAATCTTTTCAAGATCGTCTTGCGTTAGAGATTCTTCTAGGTCGATATCGTAGTAGAAGCCATTGTCGATGGTTGGACCGATCGCCATTTTAGCTTGCGGGTAAAGTTGCTTTAGAGCGTGACCAAGAAGGTGAGCACATGAGTGACGAACGATTTCTAAACCGTCGACTTCATCTTTAACTGTGATGATCTCAAGGCTTGCGTCTTCTTCAATTAAGTCACACGCATCAACGCGGTTACCATTTACACGACCAGCGATAGTTGCTTTTGCAAGACCAGGACCGATCGATTGCGCAACTTCCATAGTAGAAACTGGGTTGTCAAATTGACGCTGACTGCCGTCAGGAAGAGTAATAATAGGCATGCTATATCCTTTACAGTGGTGTTGCACACCAAGCAACACATGTTATTCAAATTAGAAGATTTTTCGAGAATCGGTAAAGGCCGCTCGGTAACACGAATACCGGACCAATATCGAGAAGGGGATTGTACCTAGCTCACATTTAGAATGCAAAGAGCGATTTCAATTTATCACTGAAACTTCATTGTTCAACGAATGAGAGCCTCAATAATTTTGAAAAAAAATCGACGCGATCTAAAAATGAAAATAGCTCTGATAGTGAGCGTTCCTCTTCTATCAGAGCTTATGAGAACCGTAGAGTAAGCGATTACAGGTTAAGAGTCGGAGCGATTGCTGCTGCAACCTGTGAATCTGTCGCATCAACAGGTAAAGAGAATGAACGATACTGATCACCAGACATGCTAAATGAGCGGTCGATCTCCGCTAAGCAATGGAGCGTCGCACCATCCAATATAAATGACAATTCGATTTCTTTAGTGGAAACGAAGCCGTTATTACGGAACTCTAGCTCTTGGTAAATACCCGAACGTGACGAGAATGTATTACCACGTAAGAAGCCCTTCTCTACATCGGCTTTAACCATAGTAAAACCAGCTTGCTCAATGGCGCCAATTACTCGTGATGCTGCGGGTAATGGCTTTACTTCAATGTAGTCACGATCGCGTGGGTCAATCGCAAAACCGATGTCTAATGTGGTTTCTACCCAAACGTGGCACTGGTTTTTCATTGCGCTTACTGCCGTAATTGGCGTTTCATCGTACAGTTTTAACTCGAACGGCACTTGTTTTTCTTCATTCGGTTGGATTATGAAAGGTTCAACCGCCTTCAATTGATCGATCGTGAATGTCTGGTAACTAACGCTGTCATCTGCTTCTACTTTCATTTCCGTGTTCAGTTTGATGGTGATGGCATCAATTTGTTGTTCAACATCACCACCTTTGATTTGGACGTGACCACGTAATATTGAACCTTGATAAACGCTCATCTCATCTAAAATCGTATCTACCTTTGCCGAGCCGATACCAAGCGATGCTTTTAGTTTTTTAAACATGGAATTCCTTTGTGACTGCCTGTTTTATTAATTTTGTTGTGGAGAACCTTTGTTTACACAACTGATGAAAGTACTGCAAGCAATAGACCTCAAGAATGCGGACTAATTCCTTTTATCTATTCACAGAATAGGTTTAGGTATTTGCAATTTGTACATAGATTACGCACTATTTGTATAGTCAATTAAAAGGAAGTCATTATGTCTGCGCCACTTTATAAGCAAATCAAACAGTTTATCCTCGATAAAATTGATTCGGGAGAGTGGATGGTTGGACACCGCATCGCGACAGAATTTGAGCTGACCGAACAATTCGGAGTCAGTCGAATGACGGTAAATAAAGCCATTAGAGACTTAGTTAACGAAGGCAAACTGCAACGCCGCCCTCGCCTCGGCACCTTTGTTTGTGATCCGGCTGAGAAGTCTGAATCTCCCCTATTAGACATTCGTAACATTGCTGATGAGATCAGCAATCGTGGTCGAGAGCATCATAGTGAAGTTCGCCGACAAATTGCAATCAAAGCGGACGATGATATCGCAACCAAACTGGGCGTCATGCTTGGTACTACCGTATTCTACAGCGAGATCATTCATTTTGAAGATAGCACACCAATACAGCTAGAACTTCGTTGGGTGAACAGTCAATACGCACCAAGTTACCTCAATCAAGACTTCACGTGCATGACACCAAACCAATACCTTTCTAATAATTGCCCTCTTAGCGCCATCGAACATACCGTAGAAGCCATTGTCCCAGATGGACGCGTGAAGCAAGATCTTAAAATGCAAGCTGACGAACCATGCTTACTGCTCAACCGACGCACATGGAGTCAAGACAAACTGGTCAGCACCGCGTTACTTTATCACCCAGGCAATAAGTACAAATTAAGCTCTAAGATCTTATTGTAAACTAGGCATTACTTCTTCGTTTTGATCACATTTCAGCAACATTAGTCTTGTCAGTGATGCTTTTTTCTCCTATTTATTTGTATATACATTTAAAGATACAAATCAGAAGGAAACATCAGAATGGATTTGCTGATTGAAAATGCACGCCTCGTCACTCTGCAAGAAGGAGAACAAGGTTACCTGCCCTTCCCCCTTGCTCGCGTCGGCATTCGGTCAGGAAAAATTGTCGCCATCAGCACGAAAGAACAAGGTAACGATAGCGAACATACCGAATCCATTTTGAATCCAGACCACTACGAACAAACCATTGACCTTCAAAGCAAGCTATTGTTGCCAGGTTTGATTGATTGCCACACTCATCTTGTGTACGCCGGAAATCGAGCCAACGAGTTTGAAATGCGCCTCAATGGTGTGCCTTATGAAGAAATCGCCAAGCAAGGCGGTGGTATTCTCTCTACCGTTCATGCCACTCGTACCGCCACTGAAGAACAACTTATCGAACTCGCTTTGCCACGTTTAGATGGATTGCTCGCAAGCGGTGTTACCTCTATCGAAGTTAAGTCTGGTTACGGTCTCACGCTAGCTGATGAAATCAAGATGCTGCGAGCAGCGAAAGCCTTAGAGCAAGAGCGCAAAGTAAAAATCACCACAACTCTACTCGCCGCTCATGCACTCCCACCAGAATTTAGAGACCGTGCTGACGATTATATCCAACACATTTGTGATGACATTATTCCCCTCGTGGCAGAAGAAAAGCTTGCCACCAGCGTCGATGTGTTTTGTGAATCGATTGGTTTTAACTTAGCGCAAACCGAGCGGGTCTTTGAGGCGGCAAAAAAGCATGGCTTGCATGTAAAAGGCCATACTGAGCAGCTCTCTGATTTAGGTGGTACGGCTTTAACCGCCCAATACAATGGTCTTTCTGCCGATCATATTGAATATCTGGATGAAATTGGCGTACGTGCGCTTGCCAATTCCTCGACCGTGGCAACCTTGCTCCCTGGCGCATTTTACTTCTTACGTGAAACCCAATTACCACCTATCGATTTGCTTAGAACGCACAAGGTGCCAATGGCGATAGCGACGGATATCAACCCTGGCACGTCACCATTCGCAGATTTAACCCTGATGATGAACATGGCTTGCACTCTGTTCCGTTTAACACCTCAAGAAGCACTGCGTGGCGTCACTCAAAACGCAGCAAAAGCGTTGGGTTATGGGGAATCTCGTGGCGTGATTGAAGTCGGTTATGATGCTGACTTCTCAATTTGGGATATCGAACACCCAGCAGACCTCAGTTATCAAGTCGGCGCAAAACGTTTGGTAGGTCGTATAGTCAATGGTGAATATGTCTCTCACGGAGGACTGTGACATGGCTCAATCAGATCTGAATACCGCTCCATTTCACTGGCAAGGTCGTCATGATGCTGAAGATGGAGAACTGGGTAAACGCGTTCACCACGTGATTAAAAATATTCCTGTCGAAGAGTTGCCGAGCAAAAGCGAAGGCGTCTCGATCCTTGGTTTTGCTACCGATGCGGGTGTTGCCAGAAATAAAGGCCGTATTGGCGCGAAAAAGTCACCGGATTTAATCCGTCGTGCCCTAGCCAATCTCGCTTGGCACCAAAATGCGCCGCTTTACGACCTCGGTACTGTCGTTTGCGAAGACGACTTACTAGAGAGCAGCCAATCGCAATGCGCGGCCACAGTTGCTCAGGCACTACCCCATTCACCTGTCGTCGTCCTCGGTGGCGGGCATGAGATCGCATGGGCGTCATTTTCTGGGTTGGCCGAATACTTCAAAACTCATCACCCAGAAAAGCGGCCAAAGATTGGCATAATCAACTTCGACGCACATTTTGACCTACGCGCTTTTGAAAGTTCGCTGGCAGATGTAAAACCAAGCTCAGGCACACCGTTTAATCAAATTCATCACTTCTGCCAACGCAATGATTGGAAGTTTCATTACGCTTGCATTGGTGTCAGTCGCAGCAGCAATACCAAAGCACTATTCCAGAAAGCGGACGAACTCAACGTTTGGTATGTGGAAGACAAACAGCTTTGCTACATGAACCACAGCTACCATTTAACGCAGCTACAGCACTTTATCGATGACTGCGATTACCTCTATCTAACGATTGATTTGGACGTATTCCCTGCGACAACAGCTCCGGGTGTAAGCGCCCCAGCAGCGAGAGGAGTCAGCTACGACATCATTTCGCCGTTTCTCGACCGAGTCCTACATTACAAAAACAAGCTTATGCTGGCAGACATTGCCGAGTACAACCCCACGTATGACGTCGATAGTCAAACCGCTCGATTGGCAGCCCGCCTATGTTGGGACATTGCCAATGCCATGGCAGAGAAAGACCATAAGCCTAAATAAGCAAACCCAATAACGATTAACTCGAACAGCACTTTACTCGAGTAGAAATAGCCAAGCACAGACTTGGTACACACGTGAAACTAAAGGAGTCTTAAAATGACACAGCGCCAAGGACAAGATCCACGACTTGATACCAGCAGAACAATTCGTGCTCCACGCGGTACCGACCTGCGCGCCAAATCTTGGCTGACGGAAGCCCCACTTCGTATGCTGATGAACAACCTTGACCCAGACGTAGCCGAGCACCCTCACTCGCTCGTTGTATACGGTGGTATCGGTCGAGCAGCACGAAATTGGGAATGCTTCGATAAGATTGTTGAAGTGTTAGAAAGACTCGACGATGACCAAACTCTTCTCGTTCAATCAGGCAAACCAGTTGGCGTTTTCCCGACTCACAAAAATGCGCCACGCGTTCTGATTGCGAACTCAAACCTAGTTCCACATTGGGCCAATTGGGAGCACTTCAATGAGCTCGATAAAGAAGGCCTGATGATGTACGGACAAATGACTGCAGGTAGCTGGATTTACATCGGCTCACAAGGCATTGTTCAAGGCACTTACGAGACGTTTGTCTCGGTCGCTAAAAAGCACTTTAACGGCGAGGCAAAAGGTCGTTGGATTTTAACTGGCGGTCTAGGTGGTATGGGTGGCGCGCAAACCTTAGCAGGTACCATGGCAGGCTTCTCTATGATAGCCGTCGAGTGCGATGAATCACGTATCGATTACCGTCTACGCACAGGCTACGTCGACAAGAAAGCCACATCGCTAGATGAAGCGCTAGCGATGATCAAAGAATCCGACACGCCTATTTCTGTCGGTCTACTAGGCAACGCAGCAGACATCTTCCCAGAGCTTGTGGAACGTAACATCACACCAGATGTAGTAACAGACCAAACCTCTGCGCACGACCCATTGAACGGCTACTTACCTCAAGGTTGGAGCATGTCTCATGCAGCAGAAATGCGCTTGCAAAATGAAGCCGGCGTAGTGAAAGCGGCGAAACAATCAATGGCTGTACAAGTTCAAGCCATGCTAGAGCTGCAAAACCGCGGCGCTGCAACACTGGATTACGGAAACAATATCCGTCAAATGGCGTTGGAAGAAGGCGTAGAAAACGCATTTGATTTCCCTGGTTTCGTACCGGCTTACATTCGCCCATTATTCTGTGAAGGTATTGGGCCATTCCGTTGGGCAGCGTTGTCTGGCGATCCAGAGGACATCTACAAAACCGATCAGAAAGTAAAAGAGCTGATCCCTGATAACCCTCACCTGCACAACTGGCTAGACATGGCACGTGAACGCATTCAGTTCCAAGGTCTACCGGCACGTATCTGTTGGGTGGGTTTAAAAGACCGTGAACGTCTTGGCCAAGCCTTCAACGAAATGGTGAAAAACGGTGAACTTAAAGCACCGGTTGTTATTGGCCGTGACCACTTAGACTCCGGCTCTGTAGCCAGCCCGAACCGAGAAACCGAAGGGATGATGGATGGCTCTGATGCCGTATCGGATTGGCCGCTACTTAATGCGCTATTGAATACAGCAGGCGGCGCAACGTGGGTGTCTCTACACCACGGAGGCGGTGTTGGTATGGGCTTCTCTCAACACTCGGGTATGGTGATTTGTTGTGACGGCAGTGATGATGCGTCTGAGCGTATTGCTCGCGTACTTCACAATGACCCAGCGACGGGCGTTATGCGTCATGCCGATGCCGGCTACGACATCGCCAAACAATGCGCAGCCGAACAAAAATTAGATCTACCAATGCTCAACGAAGAACTGAAAAAGCTGAAGTAAGGATGAAAGACATGCTCAATTTAACGCTAAAGCCAGGCCATATTAGCTTAAACGAACTGCGTCAGGTGAGCCGCTCACCTGTCAACCTTACTCTCGACCCAGAAGCCATTCCGGCCATTGAGGAAAGCACTCAAGTTGTCGACCGAGTGATTGCAGAAGATCGCACCGTTTATGGCATCAATACGGGTTTCGGTCTACTCGCGAACACACGTATTGCGCCAGAAGATTTAGAAACGCTGCAACGCAGTATTGTGCTTTCACACGCTGCGGGCATCGGGAAATTCATGTCTGACGAAACCGTTCGCTTAATGATGGTTCTTAAGATCAATAGCCTTGCGCGTGGCTTCTCTGGCTTGCGCTTGAAAGTCATCAACATGCTGATTGACCTTGTGAATGCGCAGGTGTATCCATGCGTTCCACAAAAAGGCTCAGTAGGCGCATCGGGTGACTTAGCGCCGCTGGCTCACATGAGTACGGTGCTTCTTGGTGAAGGCCAAGCACGTCACAATGGCAAAGTCATTTCTGGCTTAGAAGCTCTGCAAATTGCCGGTCTAGAGCCAATCACGCTGGCCCCAAAAGAAGGTTTAGCACTGCTTAACGGTACTCAAGCGTCAACGGCATTTGCACTGGAAGGCCTATTCATCGCAGAGGATCTGTTCTCATCCGCGACGGTTTGCGGGGCGATGTCGGTAGAAGCTGCATTAGGTAGCCGTCGTCCGTTCGACCCTCGCATTCATCGTGTTCGTGGTCATCGTAGCCAAATGGATGCCGCATTAGCGTATCGACATATGCTAGAAGCAACCAGCGAGATTGGTGAATCACACACCGATTGCGAAAAAGTACAAGATCCATATTCACTTCGTTGCCAACCTCAAGTCATGGGCGCCTGTTTACAGCAAATTCGTAATTCCGCGGAGATTCTGCAAGTAGAAGCGAACTCAGTATCAGATAACCCGTTGGTGTTTGCTGAAGATAACGACATCATCTCCGGCGGTAACTTCCATGCCGAGCCTGTGGCAATGGCCGCAGATAACCTTGCCCTTGCGATTGCAGAAATTGGTAGCTTGTCAGAGCGTCGTATGGCACTGCTTATTGATAGCGCGCTATCTAAGCTTCCTCCATTCTTGGTAGACAATGGCGGTGTGAACTCAGGCTTTATGATTGCGCAGGTGACGTCGGCTGCATTAGCAAGTGAAAACAAAACACTGGCTCACCCCGCTTCTGTCGATAGCTTGCCAACATCTGCAAACCAAGAAGACCATGTTTCGATGGCAACTTTTGCGGCTCGCCGCCTGAAAGAGATGGGAGAAAACACGCGTGGTATTTTGGCGGTTGAATACTTATCAGCCGCGCAAGGGTTGGATTTCCGTGCACCAAACAAGTCTTCTGAGCGTATCGAAATTGCCAAGCAAATGCTGCGCGAGAAAGTCTCGTTCTACGACAAAGACCGTTACTTCGCACCCGATATTGAGCAGGCAAACTCCCTTCTCAAACTGGCACTGCACAATGCATTAATGCCAGAGAGTTTGCTCCCTAGCGTGCACTAATACACTTCTTATTAAGAAAAAGCCGATTGAGCAGCAAACTCAATCGGCTTTATTTTTTGATTCTTCTTGTTACCTTTGTAGCAACATCATAAGCACATTACTGAATACTGCAAATGTTGAAACGGCTACGGCTGCCAGAGCCGAGCATTTTCACATTCTGTTTTTCTCGGATATTCAACCAAGCGGTACTCTCTTCTACACTCAAGTTTGAAGGTTGATAATCGAGATTAGAATGTCGTGAGACCAGAACTTGCTTATTGAGGTCATCTGATAAGCTATCGACGATGTTTGTTGTCATTTGACCATCGGAATACGCCATCACAAGTACAGTATCTTGACCTTCGAGTTCTTGTGAAAGTAAGGATTGATTGTCCAAACTAAACTGAACATCTTTGTATCCACCCGAACTTTCGGGTTGCCCAAGAATTGCGCGGTACATTCGGCTGCGTTTTTTCTTCTTCAAACTCGCCAGAGGCGTTTCATTTTCAGAACTATAAGCATTGACCACTTTAATGTTGTTCTTAGCAGCATAATTTAAGATCGCACTTTGGTTCCCTAAACCACGCCTTGTCAGCGCCGGAGAGTGTTGTAAGCTTTGCGATAATCGTTGCTCGGTCGCATCAATAAGCACAATCGCCGTCTCCTTGCCTTCACTCAAAGACTGGTTCAATGCTCGACGAACTTCGACATGGGCTTGCTTACCCTCCAAAGTATTCCATTTGGGTGATAGAGATCCTGCAGCAGCTGGCCTTACCTCAACCGTATAAGGATGATATTGGTACTGCCCTGCAGGCCAATAAGTATTTCTCTTATATGCGCCAAGATCATCGGCCAAATGAAACTCACTCACTACCTTTTCATTTTTCAAATAAGCTTTCGGCTTGTTCTGCCCATTAGATTTCCAGCGGAAGTACATCTCTTCCCGCCTCATGATCGCATCACTACGAATTGCACTTATCGCAGTCTCAGCATCTCTGCCGCTTTCTGCATTGTTATAATGGAAAATTCCCGTCGTTTGATATTCGGCATTTTCAATCGAGTACTCCGTAACCTGTCCGGTTTCGGGATGACGATGCTTTAATAGCACACTACCTGGAGGCATCGCGCCTGAAGCGTAATCACGAGCATGAATTAACTCATGACCTAGCGCGACCGCTTGATCAAAAGGCTTGTCCGTTCCCGGAATATTAACCACCTCTTGGGTAGAAAAGAACACCGTGTTTGACACGCCTTTTCCATCAAATTGCCTTAAATAGACAAGCTCAGACTTTTGCCTATCAACGAAACTGGAAGGAACGGTCTCAAACAAACGACCAGCGCTTTCCGGCTCGCGAATCACGGTCACCACATTGACCTTGTTCGTATCAACGCCTTGAAGATGCTCAATAAGGGGGGCTACAGTATCTTCTGGAGCATTGACGGGAGTATAAGTCGCGATTTGGCGCAACACTTCTCGCCCAGTCGGTGATATTTTCAGTTTTTGAATCAGAAGTTTAATATCTGCAAGATAAGCGTCATCCTTTGTTTGTACATACAGGTTAGTTGATACTCGATAGAGATTACCGTACTGCGGGGTGTTGTACCCATAAATGACCTTCACACCATCAGGGGCAGCATAAAACTCCCCCATCTCTGCACCACCACCAGCAAAAGCACTTCCAATCAATATTAAGAATGTAAAAATGACTGACATCACTTTTGTTAAAGTTTTCATCCTATTAACCCTCAATCTTAATCTGTAGCTCGATAAGCTCTTCTAGCTCTTGGAGAAGCACTTCGTTAATCTGCGGAAGCATTGTCATTTCGTTGTTCCGAATAACATCACCCAACTGAGTAATCGCCAACTCCAGTTCACCTTCAGACAGTTTGTTACCGACATTAGACAGCGCTTGCCAAAGAGGATGCTGATCTGATGCTTTCACTTGCTGAAAAAGGACCCGCTGATGCGCTTCATTGAGATACTGTCTATGCACCACTGATAATGAGCTATTAAAAAGCTGGGCAGAATTAACACCAGACGTCAGTACATGCACTTCAGATTGTTGGTGTTGAGCGATTTGTGCGTACAAGGCCAAATCACCAAGTAGATAATGTAAGTCGTTAGCGGTATTAACCTCATGTACTTTTTCGATGATTTCACCCACAGCCGAATCTAAGTTTCTCAGCAGCGTGTTCGCGTTGGAGCTCGCTACAACTTGGTCAATAGTATTCGCCATAATTGGAGAATAAAATCGAAGGTTCTTCGCTGAATAAAGGCTTGGGTAAGGTATTGAGTAGTACACATCACGAAGGTAAGCCGCAACAATCGTTTGTTCGAAGACTGGCTGTATGAAAGCGCGGAACACTTCATATTGCTTGATAGCACTTAATACCCCTCCGGATGGTTTTTCAGTTAAAAGCAGTTCATACCAACGGCTAAGCTGATACCAGTCTTTCCTTTGCTCAGGATCGTTAGCATTCAAGCCCTGGCTATTTAAGTACTCGGTTAAGGTAGTTTGATAAGGAAGCACTTTCATTGTTGATAGCTGTGTTATCAAGGTTTCAAATGCTTGATTTGAGAGTTGACCAAATACATACGCATAAGCCACATCATGTAATTTAGAGCGCAGTAATCCCGACTGCCAACCTTGGTTGACCTTCGCTCCCACATAAGTATCCACATCGAAGTTAAACGATTTTCTGATCACATCAACGAGCTCTTGATCTTTAGATACATGGTAGGTGTCATAGAGCGGTCCTGAGTCTTTACATGCGTCAAGCGATGCCTGAATACCACCGGGATAAACGGACGGTATACCCCAACACTCTCTTGCTGGCTTCACTTCAAATGTCGCGGTATGTAATTGCTCTTCTGACAAATAATCCACATTCCAATTCACTTTCGCATACTCACGCAACCCACTCATACGTGCCCTCTCCTCAAGTAAACGTCGATTAAGTCTCGTGTATTGGTAGACTTCAGGAAGATGGCTCTTTGCACGAGCAATGACATTACTGAGCAGTATGTCTTTGTGCTCCTGCAAGTTATTTATGGAAGTTTGAACAAGCGAGCGCTTCGCTTCGTGTAATTTTAGGTGAAGTTGATTTAATTCTGACGAGGATAATTGTTGAGCGATCAGCTGAATCCGCTCCTGACCTTGTGATTTGACACAATCCAGCAAATTAAGCGGATTATCAGCAACGTCGGAGCATAACGGGCTATTGAGATTTGATTGCTCTGATATGTGACCATAAACCTTGAGATATTCCAGATCCATCCTCGCCATTTGCCTCACAAGCTGACGATCATAACCTGCTGTTATTCGGCGATATTCCGTATCCGCAGCAAGCAATAGTTGGTCGATGTACATTTCAATCGACGCGTTAACGTGCCTATCGTATTGATTAATCAGCTTAATTGCGTCTTCCTTTTTGTGATGAAATCGATTGAAATCAGGATGATGATCATTAAAAACATAGTGAGTTTGAGATTCAAACTCCTCAATCTTCTCTTTCGCTGCAAAGTATTTAATATCATTGGACAGCATGTTTAGCTCATCACCGACCAATGGCACAATCGAGAAGACAGACGCTGCTTTATCTAAACGCGTCGATGACTCTTTGGAAAATGTAGATGCCATACTCTCTGCCCAACCCCCCACAGCAAAGGCATCGCCAACAGGGCCAAGCACTTCAAGTGTAGAGCTTCCAGCTCGACCCAGACGATTTAATATTGCAGGGCCACTTAACACACTTTCTGCGGCTACTGGTACAGCATTTAATGCCTCTTCTGTTGAAGGCCATGCCTCAGAAAACAGCTGTTGTTGTGAAGAGTGTTCTAGCTCACCGAATGTAGAGCCAAACTGAGGTTCTGAGAAAAATTCCTGATGGAGGTGCCCTTCTAGACGCCGACTATCGAAGCTATTTAAGCTTTGTGTATCAGACACACCATCGATAAAGCACAATGAATAGGTAGCAGGACTGAATGCAGCCAAAGCGATGAAACTGGGTATTAACTTTGAATTCATTAGTAATATGTTCTTTATATGGTTAAAGAGTAAAATGGACCGTTCATAAATATGACTTTAAAAAGCGCACACTTCAGCGGCTGTGATTTCTTCGCCGCTATGCATATCTTTTATTTTCTTATTACCTATTGAGTTAGGATTTATTTCTCGGTAAACAACGTGAGTTCCCATATAACTCGTTTTAATAGCTGTCACTTCAAAATAAGAGTTTCTATTAATAAGAACCTCCAGCTCCCCATCAATAACATTTGGTATTACAATACCGCTTTTACCCTGTCGCAATTCAAATCTTGCAAGCTGGCCAGAATGAAAGTTATAGGCAGCATCTTTTGATATAGACGTTGAAACATAAGCGCTAGGACTAACAATATCTCCAACTTGTATGTCTGACATATAAGCCCCAAGTTCACGTTCTCCTCTAAAGGTAACGCCTTGATACTTTGCACCGCTTTCAAACGCTGAATCTATATGATCAATGATATTCTGGGTTTCATCATCAAAAACGCCTGAGATAAAACTTTCTCGAGTCGATGCAAAAGCATAGTCTTGATACTCGGCAAGTGCAGCGACCTCTTCTTCTGAAAGAACATCTTTTTGAACATCAGCTTGTTCGTATAATTCTGTTCTTAGTCTGTTAAATTCTCCATAATCATCAATGCCAGGCTCAGACATAACTTCCATGATCTGTTCTATATCTGAATTACTGTAATATTTATCATTGTACTTCAAGCCCGCAATTGCATGAGAACACAAACTAGCGTGAACTAATAAGCCGAATATTACTTTTCTAGATTTCACTTTTATTTACCAATTGACGAAATAAATCTCCCAGAAAAAATAACTGGGAGAATGTTAATAACTTATTTTAAATAATACCTCTCATACAACAGGCATGAGAGGTAACTACCATCAAAGACAATACAATGCTGACCGAGATCTAAGTGACACTTCTTCTCCACTAAAGCTATCGTAAATGTGTATATCTGGTTCAGCCTTTAGATATTTTGCTGGATTCTTGATCTCTCTTATTTTTATGTAGTTTTTTCTCGATGAAAGCCTCTCTATGGCTTCTACACGAAAATAAGTATTGGGCTTTGCTAAAATTTCTGCTTCATAAGGTTTAAAGGTATAAGCATTAATAGCCCGCCCAGACGACTTCAGTTCAATTTTAAACTGAGCCGCAGACACTCCCTCATATGCTCCAGAAGCGGAAAAGTTTCTGGCGACACTTGGAATGGTAGAAGTCGATAGAAAGGCTTTTTCATGTAAGATGTCGCCAACATTAAGCTTTTCCAGAAGGCTATTCTTAATGGATGAGCCCCGATAAACCGTGCCTTTATAGTTTGGCAGCTTGTTCATCACACTTCGCATATGAGAAACACGGCTTTTAAGCGCCTCTCCATATCCCTGCATCAAGAACTCTTTGGGTTCGCCAGCTCGCATGTACTCATTCACAACATCATGGTCTACACGACCGTAACGTTTAATTGCTGAGTACTCTTCCGGAATCATCTTCCGCTCTGCCTTTGCGTGATTCTCGACAGACCAGTCCATTAGGTCATCTGCCATCTGCTCTTGTTGAACTGGTGACAAATCCCGTCCTTTAAACTCTACAAAATCTTCTGCCTTCACCAAATGGTTAATCGAAAAAGTCAGTAACAAGACTAAAATCATTTTTTTCATATTAAGCTCCCTGTTCAACTGCAGACTAGAGTACGCCAGTAGGAATGGCTTATCTCTTCACCTGAATAGAGGTTATATGTTGTTCCCGTCGTCGCTTCATGTGACGAAACGGTCTCTAGCGCCACCATCGCAGAACCTCGATTCAATTCGATATTTGTCACTCTGTAGTAAGTGTTTGGTGGTAACAACACCTCGGCTTCTCCACCAAATTCAGACAAGCCACCAAGTGCGCGACCACTGTTTTTTACTTGAACTTCATACAGCACACGCTGTAAAGGTTGGGGCGAGTTAGGCCGAACCACGGCAAAACGCTTCGCGATTTCTGGGATGGTGCTACTGGATGTAAATGCAGGTTCCACGACCACATCCCCCACTTGGAGTTTGTTCAAAAGAGACTGCTTTGCCCACGCACCACGGTAGGTTACACCCTTGTAGTGAGGCAGTTTTTTCATGGCACTACGAACCTGCTTAATAAACTTCCTCGCACTTTTTCCCGCACTCCCCCAAGTGGAGGTATCCGGAGCTCTTAAGTAGTCATTCGCAAGCTGATAGCCAGAAACGGAAAAATCTTCCAAGGCTTCGACTTCATTCGCCGTCATCAATTTATATCGCCAACCACTGGAAGCTTTCGCCCAATCAGAAAACTGTGACGCCAATTCATCGACTTGTACTTGGCTACGTAAAGGGGCTTTCAATACCTCAAAAGGCGCAGCCTGAGCGACGAAGCTAAAACAGAGAATACAGAGTGAAATAATCCTCAACATAGTCTGTTCCTCCCATTACCAATATCTAGGATTATTTGGGCTTAAATCACAGGAGATATTTAGCTCATTCTGCTTGATGACTCCGAATCGAATCGCACTAAACAGCTCTAGCTGTTGGCGAGTAACACTGTCAAACCAATCAGAAAACGGCGTTAACCAATACATTGATTCATCACCGGAGACCTTAAACAAGGCGTCTCTCAGTTGCGGGTACATAATCATGCAAGTTCTGCCCGGTAGGTTAGTGAAGTTATTATTAACTTGAACCAGCAGGTCGAGCTTTCTACCCAATTCAGAGTCAGCGTTAAACAAATCATCGATCGATGCATGTAAACGCACGTCATAACTCATGTCTTCGCCACTGTTCGCTGGGTGGTAATACGCAGAGTCACTGTCGTCGATGTTGTAATAAACGTCCAACGTCATATAGCGCAGTAGATGTGCAGGTAGTGGCTCAGATAGGAGTGCGGTCGTCCCTACTTCTCCTGATGCGTAGTGACCTGTAGAAATATTCTGCGCATGGATAATGCCAATGTATCTCTGGAAGTCGCCAAGCTGCGCAGCAAGCCATTCCTCACCATTACTGTCAGCCACACTCATTGCTTCTAAAATACGATTTTTTACCACGCTTTTCGCTAGCGGCAATGCTGCAGCAAGATTGCTGGTATTCAAGTTGGACGCCCTTAGCGCTGACGCAATTAAAGGAGCATGTTTATCGAGATCAAAGCTTCCCGGATATAGGTAACTATAAAAACCGTTAACATGTGTTGCCTGCCATTCACTCTCTAGTGCCGAGCTAATAAAACCCTCCAGTTTTGCCAAGCGCTTTGAATGCACGTAATACCCTGAGTCTTTGTTCCTTTCATGCCAATCAGCAATGTGGTGCAATGACGATTCGCGAGATAGGTTTTCTTTTGCTAGGTAGCTAGGAGACCAAGCGGCACAAGCATTACCACCGCCACACTCGGCTTCCAGTGCCGCACTGGAATCAAACATCCAACGCATCACTCGCGCTTTGTCGGCTCCTGCAGTTCTGATGATGCGTTGCTTATCGGAAAAGCTTAGGATCTGCTGTTCAAGCCAAGCCTCTTCATGTTGAGAGCTCCAACCTTCGTTGATCAGTTCATCCATAGATTGTGCAAAGACACGCTTGATCGCATCGCGATTTGGCATCACCATCTGCGAAATTACTTCATCTTTTGCAGAGTCATAATGCTCTTTCTCTGCAGGAATCCACGTGTACTCAGTACACCCTCTGAAGTTCGGGTCCCCCCCAAGTATCCCAATTCGAGTACACTTCTCGTACCCTTCTTGAATAACAAAGTACTTTTGACGACGTTCAGTCGCCGTGGCTGGACGCCCAAAAATACTGCGAGACATTTCATCTATCGCTAAATAATCCGCTTGGTCTTTAAAATAGCGATGGGCTTTCGCAACCGCTTCTGAATCAAACAAGCGATCGATGGCATTCATGCCTTCTGCATACATTTCTTCTTTTAACTTGGCTCTTAGCACATCAAGCTGGGAGTTCGCGGTCTCAACGATTTTGATCTTCGAATTGAGAACTTGTCGGTAAAGTTGATGCAGTGATTGACGCTCTAAGCCTTCCACTTCCCCATTTCTAAGTTCATCAAGCACCGCCACTGCCAAGTCCAGATGTTCTTGTTGGCAATGCTGCACGCGCGCTAGTACTCGATTAGCTTCTCGCTTCGATGGCACATACATTGGACGATTGTTGTTTTCTTCCTGCTCTGGGTACAAAGCCAGCAACGCATCAATCTCTGTGCGGCAAGTTGAAGCAAGATCAGAGGCAAACAGTTTGGCATTCGCGCCTTCTAACGCGAGCTTATTAAAAATGGCTTTCTGAACTTCGCTCTCGACAGAGTTAACCAACGTCTCTGCTAACACGGCTTGCGCTTTTAACGCTTCTTGATAATGCTGCTGATATTTAAGCGCTACATCAGAGGCATAACCCTTCGCCAGCGCTTCAAGCATGCGCTTTTGACCGGATGCAAGATCCGCCCAATGCTGCTTATCTTTTTTGTCTTGTTGAGTGACGATGTCGTCGTGAACGGTAAAGCTATAATGATCGCCCGCGGCAACTCGATTCCAACGAGCCGTTAGGATCTTACGATCAATTTCTCGCTCAGGTAGC
The DNA here is from genome assembly GCF_002875385.1 of Vibrio sp. 10N.222.52.B12. Taxonomy (NCBI): domain Bacteria; kingdom Pseudomonadati; phylum Pseudomonadota; class Gammaproteobacteria; order Vibrionales; family Vibrionaceae; genus Vibrio; species Vibrio sp. 10N.222.52.B12. The sequence goes on from NZ_MDAW01000145.1 coordinate 127,541, forward strand.
TTGAGAACACCAAACCAATCAATCAGGCTCATCACCGTAGCAAAGCGGTCGTAGGACGTTTTCGTTTCATCTTCAAAGGTTTGAGCCACATCATTTGCCCACAATCCCACTGCAACGGTATCGCCTACTGGTCCTAACGCTTCTAACGCACCCTTGGCAAAACCTGCCGTCGAATGCCCGATTGTCGCAAGCAAACTCGCCGCTTCTTCGGATTCAAGAACGGCAACATTAGCAGGACCGACCTCAAGTAGAGATGCAGTTTCTGGGAAAACTTCATCTGCCTCAGCAAGCGAAGGTCGCGCGTCTGCGTGGTGTTCGGGCGCAGACAAAAATAAATCTTGTGGCGTTAGGTCTTCACTGAAGTTTCGGTAATTTGACTTACGTATATCGTGGAAGCTCTCACGATCCAGTACGTTGTATTCATCACCAATATTACAAACTTCAAAAGCACTAACACAGGGGGAAGCAATGGCACACGCCAATACCAATTTTCGTAACTTCATATAATTATCCTTGGTTTGAGAAGTTATTCGCTTCTTGCAGGAAGCAGCAAGCCTCCGAGTTACTTATTCGCAACCGGAAATTAAACGTTTTTAATTAAGGTGCTCTCGTGGGCAAACGTTGAGAGCAGAGAGACTTAGAGCTAAGCCTTTGGTTGATGCCGAGGGATCATTGATTTCATAGACAGCCAAACTTTTGTTGTTGTGTTTTATTACCTCCTGCGTACAAGACAGTCTGTTAGGAAAGAGGCTATCAAGGTTGCAAGGGCGCTATTTTTTATTGTTTTTATAAAATTTCGCAAAACATTAAACCAGCAGCCCAGTTGCGGCAATGCACCTTATCTCAACTTGTTGTAAGTGATTCGCCACTTAAGGTAATGATAAGTAAGACATTAAAATTAATAAGGATAAATTATGGGAACGCTCCCAATACGGATAATAATAACAATATAGATTACTGTTTCTGTTTGATTATCTTTAGGTCAGGTTAGGCAGAGATTGTTAGTTACAAAAGAACCAATAGTGTCTTTTTGGACAAAAGAGGATGTAGATAGTGCAAAACGCCAAATAATAATACGCCAATATTATTCGGCATGACTATTGTTAAGATGCTGTTTTATAACAATTTAATATTTAAATTACTCATTAATTACGATGATAAATAGTCAATGTCTCACAAAATGAAGAGAAGTAAGCCATTGCACCAACTATATTTAGCCTCAAACGATACATTTGAACTATGATTTATTGATAAAAGCGCCTATTTTCCTAGGTATTTCCAAGCCAACGATGAACGAGTGGACTGTGGCTTTATTCACCCCCCTTGTCGTCTCATTGTTAAGATGCTGTGAACTTTCCACTGGATGGACCATTGGCAGGAAGATATTCGCCTATAATCCCTGACAGTTTCGGTTACTACGTAAAAATTATGTTTCTAACACCTTATTTTTCAAACAATAATCACCAATTCCAATTTACTCGCGAGCAAGCAAGTCACTTTGCCAAGCGCGTAGCTGGTGATTACAACCCTATTCATGATGAAGACAACAAACGCTTTTGTGTTCCAGGAGACCTGCTTTTTGCAGTGTTACTGAGCAAAGAAGGTGTGAGCCAAAAAATGCGTTTCGATTTCTCAGGAATGGTAAGCGATGGCGTTGCACTTCACATTGAAAATAAGTGTGAAAAAGAAAGTGCGGTCGTCAATGAAGCAGGCAAAGAGTACCTACACATGTCTCGCGAAGGTGAAACCAACCGCGATGCTGCATTTATTGAACACGTAGTAACAAACTACGTTCAGTTCTCTGGCATGAACTTCCCACACATTATGGTTCCTCTTATGGAAGAGAAACAAATGATGATCAACTGCCAGCGCCCTCTTGTTATCTACGAGAGCATGGAAGTGGAATTTAACCGTCTCGATCTGACTCACCCGGAAGTCGATTTTACTGGCGCGACTTTTGATGTCGAAGGTAAACGCGGTGTGGTAACGCTAAACTTTGCATTCAAACAAGACGGCGAAGTGGTAGGCAAAGGGATCAAGCGAATGGTGGCAAGTGGCCTTAAGCCATACGACCAAGATGCGGTAGACGATTTGGTTCAACGCTTCAACGAGCGTAAGGACGCCTTTCTAGCAAAGTTCGCTAAGGCAGCTTAGTTCTTAACAGACAAAGTCTCTGCCGACCAATTTCAAAACCAAATTCATAAGAAAGCCCAACGACTTTGCTGGGCTTTCTTTTTATCTGTGTTTTTCTTTTTATCTGCGGTTTGTTTTACTGTCATCAAATCCAGCGACGTACTTGATTCTTATAATCTAAATAGTCTTCACCAAACAATCGCTCTAATGCTCGCTCCTCTGGCTTAATTTGAAAGCGATTCATGTAAGCAACAAACAATACGCCACATAAGATAACACTGAGGTGTTGCCACCATAATCCAATCGCAATGATGACAAGCAATAGCGCGACGTACATTGGATTACGTGTGTAAGCGAACACACCAGTATCCACCACCAACGAAGCAGTTTCTGGTTTGACTGGGTTAACGGTCGTCTTAGCTTTTCGAAACTCGTAAACACCAGCAATACCAACAACCCCCGCGATCAAAATTAGCCCAGCGGTAACAAACTCAACAAACGGCACAGTAATTTTCATTTCTGGCATGGCTTCTTTCAGCCAGTACATCAGAAGCACCATCAGCAAAAACAAAGCGACAGGTGGCACTTTAAGCTCAAGCTTTTTCAATTTTCATATCCTTATGAAAGCGTCTGCGTGTCAAAAATGAACGCGAGTTATAAGTGATAAAAAGCCCAGTAAAACTGGGCTTACGAAGCTATTTATACCAAGGTTAGCAAAGCTTGAACCGGATGCTTAGGTTTTACCCCTTCAAAGCGTTTGACTTGGCTTCGGCATGAGTAGCCAGTGATGAGACATCTTTCATTGTCTAACTTATCTAGATTAGGCTTCCAACTCAGGTCAAAGATATCCCGCGACATGGTTAGCTTATCCACTTCATGACCAAATGTACCCGCCATACCACAACACCCGACGGGTACTGTATTTAGTATCGCCCCAAAGTGAGCGAAAATAGCCCCCCACTCCTTCTCAGCATTTGGCATTTTGGTTTTCTCAGTACAATGCGCGAATAAGTACCAAGGTGCTTGCTCTTTCAACTCTAATGTCTGGAACTCGCTTAATCTTGGGTGGAGCCATTCATGAGCGGTCAACACATCAAAATCACCACGTTTACTGCCCAATACCTCGGCATATTCGTCTCGATAACAAAGTACCAACGCAGGATCGACACCAACCATAGGGATATCCAAATCCGCAACCATGTCTAAGAACTTTGCAGTATCTTGTGCGGTGCTCTTGAATTGGCGTAAGAAACCCTTAATGTGCTGTGCTTTGCCATTTGGTTTAAACGGTAACAACACAGGATTCATACCGAGCTTTCTGACGAGCTTGACGAAGTCTTCCACTACTTCAGCATCGTAATAGCTGGTAAAAGGGTCTTGTACAATCAGTACATGCTTTTGCTTGTCTTCAGAAGGTAAACCACTCAACGCTTGCAGATCGTAAGCTGTAGTTAACGTCTCTATTCGCTCTTTCAAGGTCGGTACAGACAGCAGCGGTGCATCAACATATCCGACTGTCGACGCAGTCAAACTTTGCACCCAAGATTGCTTAAGCACACCATTTACTACACTCGGCGCTTTGGCCATCAATGGCAGCATGGATTCAATGTTCGATACCAAATAGTCTTTAACTGGACGTTGGTAACGTGAGTGATAAATATTAAGAAAGCGAGAACGGAAGCTCGGTACGTCAACTTTAATTGGACATTGGCTAGCACACGCTTTACAAGCTAAACAACCGTTCATGGCTTCATACACTTCATGAGAGAAGTCATACTCGTGGCGACGATTAATCGAATGGCGGACTCGGTCAATCATGGTTTTGATGGACGTTTTGTTTTCCAGAGTTTGTTTTTCTAGATCGAGAATATCGATGCCTTGCTCTGTTAGTTGGCGTAGCCATTCACGAACTAAACCCGCACGCCCTTTTGGCGAATGACGACGGTCTGCAGTGACTTTCATTGAAGGACACATAGGCGAGCTGGTGTCGTAGTTAAAACACAAGCCGTTACCGTTACACTCCATCGCTTGCTTGAAGCTATCACGTACCTGAACATCAATCTGGCGATCGAAGTAACCACGTTTGGTATCGGTGACTTTGACAAGCTCTGCATCGCTATTTAGCGGCGTACAGATTTTGCCTGGGTTCATTTTGTTATGAGGGTCGAACGCGGCTTTAACACGGCGCAATTCAGTAAAGAGTTCTTCACCAAAGAACTCAGGGCCATACTCAGAGCGGAAACCTTTACCGTGCTCGCCCCACATTAAACCTCCGAATTTTGCCACCAGCTTAACCACTTCATCCGAGATTTCATGCATCAAGGCTTCCTGATGAGGATCGCACAGATCCAATGCCGGTCGAACATGGAGAACACCAGCATCTACGTGGCCGAACATGCCGTAGTTAAGTGATTTTGCGTCTAGCAACTCGCGAAACTCAACGATAAAGTCCGCTAAGTTTTCTGGCGGAACACAAGTGTCCTCAGCAAACGCTACAGGCTTGGCGCGCCCTTTCGCAGCACCCAATAGCCCCACGGCTTTTTTACGCATGTTGTAGATACGGCCGATACTCGCCACATCACTGCAGACTTGGTAGCCAATGATGCCCGCTTCTTCCGTTTCTAGCATGCTATCGAGCTTGGCCGTTAGAAACGCGACTTGAGAAGCAACCTCTTCTTCATCCTGACCAGCGTACTCAACCATATTAATGCCAAGCATCTCTTTATCAGGTACGTCAGTAATCAAATCACTGACGGTGTGCCAAACAATGTCTTGCTTCGCCAAGTTCAGAACTTTTGAATCCACAGTCTCAACGGACAACGCTTTTGCTTCCACCATAAATGGCGCATTACGTAGAGCCGAATCAAAACTGTTGTATTTGACATTAACCAGAGTTCGCGCTTTAGGAATTCGGGTGAGGTTTAGCTTCGCTTCGGTGATGAACGCCAATGAGCCCTCAGCGCCACACAAAACACGAGTGATATCGAAGCTGTCTGCATCTTCATCAAATGCGTTTTTAAGGTCATAGCCGGTTAGGAAGCGGTTTAGCGGAGGAAACTTGTCGTTGATTTGCTGGCGTTTGTCACGACACACAGATTCCGTTACACGCATTGCCGTGTCAGCAAATTCGCCTTCAGTCGGCAAACCGTGAGAAAGGTCAGACTCTAAGGTTGAACCATCGGCAAAAACAGCTTGAAGAGAAAGAACGTGATCAGACGTTTTACCGTATTTTAGCGAGCCTTGACCGGAAGCATCGGTATTGATCATACCGCCAATCGTTGCCCGATTACTGGTCGATAAATCTGGGGAGAAGAAATAACCATAAGGACGAACGGCATCGTTCAATTGGTCTTTGACGACACCCGTTTGAACGCGAACCCATCCCTCTTGCTCGTTCACTTCTAAGACTTTGTTCATGTGGCGAGACAAATCAACCACAATGCCTTTGGTTAACGACTGACCGTTAGTGCCAGTGCCGCCACCACGAGGAGAGAACGTAATACGCTCATATTCCTCTTTGTTGCTCAATTTACCGATGAGCGAGACATCTTGGGTGGTTTTGGGGTGAACAACGGCCTGAGGAAGTTGCTGATAGACACTGTTATCAGTGGCTACTGCGAGACGACTAGAGTACTGGCTTTCAATATCGCCAGTAAACCCGGAGTGCTCGAGTTCTTTGAGAAAACTCAGAACGAGAGGATCGACATCCGTTTGCGAGTGTAATCTTGGTAACATTTGCTTCCTGCCCCTACTGCGCTGATCCAATCAGCTGCGGGTTATCTAATTTTTAGTCATCCACGCATTTTCGACCCGCAGCCATAAAACTGAGACCGAGACGAGGATGAAGTTGTTTTCTTTGAATTACGTCACTTTACAACATTTAAAAAGGCGTTCAAATCAGAATCTCTATACAAGATTTAAACTTATGCTTTATTTTTTAAGGCTTGATGCCTTACATTGAAGGGGAAATAGCCTTTCAATATGAGCTTTCAGGATGAAAAAAAATAAAGTTGTAACCACTGAAGATATCCTTCTAAAACTTTGCCAGTCGGTTTCTGGCGTTCTTACTTCGGCAACCTCTTCTCAAGTTAACTACTCTGCAATGGTACAAAAGATCAATAAAACCAGCCTCAAGCCGGATTTTGGTTGTTTTGTACTGTTTGATGGTGGCTTCACGGGCCTTGTAGTGATTAACTTTACCGCAAAAGCAGCACTTGAGATCTACACCAACTACATGCGCAATATGGGCATGCCAGAAGAGGAACTGGCGATCTCACACACATCAGATGAAGTCGGCGATGTACTGGGTGAACTGATGAATCAACTAGTGGGTGATTTCACGAACAAGATTCGTAAAGAGCTACAAACCAATATTACGCAGAACCAACCAAAAATGCTGTCGCTCAATAAGCAAGTGATTCTGCAAGTTGATACCAACCTCGATCGACCTCAAGCACGCCGCGTGACCTTCTCAACAGCGAAGAACAACATCTTCTACCTTGAGCTTGCGATGGACAAAACTGAATTTATCCAACTCGAAGAGTTTGAAGTGGCAGAAGATGAAAGCCCAGATGATATTTTAGAAGCCACTCGCAAAAGTATGGAAGACAAGAAAGCATCGGAAGCAGCTAGTTCCAAAAGCGATGCCGATGACCTACTCGACCAACTCGGTTTGTAATTCAACTTCCCACCAAAGCCCCTGTCATTAAAGGGGCTTTGTTTTTCTCGCTGCCTTTCTCCTACTCCCGTTATTCCGTTTTTGACTGAAAAAAGGTAATATATCCGACTTCCTAAATTTCCGTTCTCGTTATTGGTCGTCGATGGATAAACAAAAAGCTCTGAAAAAAATCGCCAAGTGCTTAGAACTGGGCAACTCCGCCAACGTAAATGAGGCTGCAAATGCTATCAAGATGGCGCACCGCCTTATGCTTAAGTATGGCTTGGATAAAGATGATATTGAGTTTATCAAAATGGGTAAAACTCAATCTTCGCATCTGCTGCCAGCAAACATCAGTTCAACGCTGTTGCGCGTGATTCGTGGTATCAATACCAAATTTGGTGTTGAAGCCGTCTTGTTGAATCACAAAGGGCTTAAACGCGTCGAATTTATCGGAGAGGCTGACCGCGCTATTTTCGCGGCCTTTGCGTTCGATATTATCTACCGTGAAATGAACGAGAGCACCGGACAATTCCGCAATAGTTTTGCCGGTTCTGGGACCTCTTCAATGGAAGTAACGCGCCGCGTAAACTCATTTGTTTCTGGCTGGGTTGAAGGTGCGTTGGAAAAACTGCCTGTTATCTCTCCAGATGAAGAGTCAGCCAATAAAATCAATAATTACATTGATAAAGAATTTAAAAACATCGATCGCGAAACGTTCAAGCAACAGCTCAGAGAAGCGATGAAAAACCTAACTGCAGATTACGAAGTTGGGTTAAAAAAAGGTCGTAAGGTTTCCGTCAACCGTGGCGTTGGTGGTGAACAAGCGAGAAAGATGTTAGACAATCCGTCTAAATAATTGCACAAACGGTTATAACATCAGCAACTATAAGAAAAAGCTTACAAAGCTTCTATCAATCTGACGTTCGCATAACAAATATCAATACCTACTCATTCATAATTCGCATCCCATTATGAGGCGCAATTGCGCCTCAGCTTATACGGAGATTTTCCCTTGAAAAAGATGTCTATTGCACTTGCGCTAGTGCTAGCTCTTACTGGCTGTCAAGCAACTCAACGCCAAAACGCAACCACAGGTGAATACGAGACTAACTCGACCACACAAGGTGCACTGATCGGTGCTATCGCTGGTGCGGCTATCGGTTTGGCAACAGGTGATGACGCAAAAGAACGTCGTAAACACGCTCTAATTGGTGCGGCTGCTGGCGGTGCTACTGGCGCAGGTGTTGGCTACTACTTCGATCAACAAGAAGCAGAGCTACGTCGCGCACTATTGAATTCAGGTGTACAAGTAGAACGTGTTGGTGAAAACCAGCTGCTACTTCGCATGGAAAACGGTATTGGTTTCTCTTCAAGTTCTTACCAACTGGACGCAAGCATCCACAACACACTACGTGGCGTTGCTCGTATCCTCGTTGAATACCCGGATACAAGCCTCGTGATCGACGGTTACACAGACAGCACTGGTAGTGACTCTTACAACCAAACACTGTCTGAGCGTCGCGCAGAATCGGTACGTCAGTTCCTAGTATCACAAAACGTAGCACCAGGTCGTGCAATTGCACGTGGCTACGGCGAGCGAAACCCAATTTGCTCTAACCAAACTTCTGAAGGTCGTGCTTGCAACCGCCGTGTTGAAATCCAGATCTTGCCACTGAAGTAATTTGGTTGCACCATATCGGTAATAACAATGATTACCGGAGCAGGTCTAGCGTCGTTCGCTAGACCTGACATACCCAATGTCTTTCAGAACCACAGCCCTCACCTTTGCTTTAAGTGCCTGCCTTACGAGCACTGCATTTGCTTCTCAGAACCCGACACAACCTGAAGCCCAATTCGAGCTTGCGCAGCAACTGGCTTTGAAACCCAATCCAGAATCACCTACTGACGCACGTTATTGGCTAGAGCAAGCGGCACATCAAGATTACTTACCTGCTCAAAAACAATTAGCAGAAGATTACGCTCGTGGTTTAACTGGCAACACGGATTTCACCCAAGCGATTTATTGGTTCACTTCTGTTGCGTTAAACGATCCTACCGACCGTGGCTTTTTGTTGGCTGATTTTGTCCAGCACCATCAAGCGGAAGTATCGAATTCCGATCTCGTCGAAGCTTGGTATCAATTGTCTGCACTTAAAAATCCTCAGGCAGAAGAAGCCTATAACCAGTTTTTGGAAGATCGCTTCAATCAACTCAGAGCCAAACAAGTTTCTGAAATTGTAGAGTTGGATAAGCAAGCCACTGACGAAGAACAGAAAGAGACCATTGAAATTCAACAAGCAAAGAAAGCTGAAAACTTCAACGTTTGGTATGCCTCTGGCGCTCTGGGCTTTGCTCTACTTCTTGGTGGCGGTGCATTCGGTTACCGCAGGCACACACAAAAGGCCAAAGCCACTGCAGCAAATGAAGTGTCACGCTCTCTGCAATTAGAGACACAAGTGAAAGAACTTCAATTTGCCAATAAACAACTTAAGCGCCAACTCGAAAAAGTATTTAAAGAGTTTAAGAAGATAAAAGGTCAATCTGAGAACCAAAAACTTCTCGTCGCTTGTGCGATGTTTGGCTATACCCCGCAAACTATTCCAGACAGTAAAGCAGTGAAGTTGCGCTACAGACAATTATCTAAACTCTATCACCCTGATTCTAGAGGCTCGGAAGAAGAGATGAAGCGTTTAAATCAGGCGTTTAAAACCATTTCACAAAATGTTACAAAAGAGTAAAAATAAGCCACACACCTTTATCTTACGAGCCTTTCAACCTCACAAATCAAGGCTCGCAATCGATCTCCCTCTCAAACAAATTAACAGACATTTAACCTGACTATCTTTTGTATGCCATAATGTTGGGCGAAAAATAACACCTAGCGACTCAAAATTTATGTAGGTGGGGAGAAAATCAATGTTCACTGAAGAAGGCACCTGTGACTGGTGTAAAAAACCTAGCTTTGTAACTCGTCATGATTATGTCGACGGCAAGTACCATAGCTCATGCAAATCCTGTTACGACATCGCAAAAATAGATGTTCGCCTGTTTAACCAAGGCGAAATGCAAATGCGCGAACGCATGACACAACGAGCAAGCTAACAAGAGCAAATCAACGGAACTGATTTTCAAGAGCGCCTTTTTGTAAGGCGCTTTTTTGATCCCACTTCAATACTTATTTCATCGCGGTTTTCTAGAAGGAATTCATATTCCCTATCCCTCTGGTGCTTCTCAGCCTATTAATTAACCAATTAAAAACGATGTCACTTATTTCATAGTGAACACGATTGTTTTCCTAGTTACCGGGTCAAACCCTCGATTTATCTGGAGTATAGTTTTGTCGCTCAAACAAAAAAACAGGTGACCATATGTACACAGATGAAGCGGAAGCAATTATTGCTAGCCAGCCTCCTGAAGCCGTTGCAACTGGCGAGTTGATGGTTTTGAAAAATACAATTAAAAGAAAAGTCTCTGGCCCTAACAGAAGCCGATTATTGCGATTAGCAAACTCCGAACTTGGCAGTTTATGCTCCCGCGCCAATTCAGGTAACATCGAACAAATTCGTACTATGTTTCAAACTATGGTTCAGCTTGTAAGGGCTGGCAGCATCGGCCTATTTGAAACAGAAATCGCACGTGCAAAAACCGAATTCTAACCATTATTAAACATCGATCCTTGTATTTTCAGGCTGCGTAATCGCAGCCTGCTTTTTATCATTGTCTGTAAAAGCAAAGCGCTTTCTTGAACGTTCTGCCTCTGCCTTTCTTGTTTTCTCTTCCTTTCTTCTCCCTCAAAAGCACTAACACTACTGTGTGCCATCACGAAAAAGCACTGTATAAACCGGTTAAAACCACTGTGTAGCTAAGCCGAAATTACGGTATATACAGTAGTAACCACCTGTATATACAGCTCCGGAATGCAGGTGACCTCACATTTCACCATGTTTATCAAACATATCAAAAACCGAACTTTATATCTTAGTTTCAATAACTTAGATAAAAACCAACTCATAAGTAAGGGAAAGTTTTTCAACTCAATTCATAAAAATCGGTTGATCAGGCATCAAAAACAAACTACTGTATAGACATACAGCATGTATAAAGGAACAGTAAGATGCAGTTACAAACTCAATCTCATACATACTCTCGCTACAACGTATTGGCACAAGCAACACAACCTATGGATGTGTCGGACCAACTTCTTTCTAAGTTGGCAGTCTTGTCTCAACAACAGCAATGGATTCTGTTTACCGCCGAGTGCCCTCGTCCTGATTTTGAGCAACTTGCTGCTTCCCACATTCGCTGTCAAAACATCATTCAGATGAAGCCGTCTCAACAGCTCTCTGAAGTGGAGATCGTGATTAAAGCTATTCAGTCTGGTAACGCTAGCGCTGTCGTCGCATCGAACAAGATTGCGTTAATGAATCAATCAATGCTTCGCGATATTGCTCAACGTTATCAGTGTGAAGTCTTTTTCGTCGAAGGCAGAGTGAACAAGTACCACTAACAAGATCGACGTTATCCATCCTGCATCTCGCCTCCTTTTAAGGAGGCTTTTTTTGTGCTTTAACAAATTAAGGCAAACGTTTGCTTTTTCTCTGGCGAGTTAAAATAGTTCTGGTATGATGCCCTCATTCGATTTATTCAGCGTGCTCTTTTCGCTGGATATCTTCTCTTTATGACGTTTGATTAAGATGATAGGAATGTCGCAATGAGCCTTGCTAATCAAGTACTTGCCGTCAATGACGACCTGCCAATTCGCACCCACAAGCCTGTTCACAGCGGAAAAGTTCGCTCTGTTTACTGGTTAACTGAAGAAGACAGCGCACGACTGATCAAAGAAAAAGGATACGATGTCGCTACTGATGCCCCACTGGCCATCATGGTGATCAGTGACCGTATCTCTGCATTCGATTGTATCTGGCACGGCGAAGGTGGACTCAAAGGCGTTCCGGGTAAAGGCGCGGCACTCAACGCGATCTCTAACCACTGGTTCAAATTGTTCAAAGACAACGGCCTTGCTGATAGTCATATCTTGGACATCCCTCACCCATTCGTTTGGATCGTACAAAAAGCGAAGCCAGTGAAGATAGAAGCAATCTGCCGTAAGTACATCACGGGTTCTATGTGGCGTGCCTACGCAAATGGCGAGCGTGAATTCTGTGGTATTGAGCTTCCTGAAGGTCTTGAGAAAGATAAAGCCCTACCTGAATTACTAATGACACCTTCAACTAAAGGTATCTTGAAAGGTATTCCAGGCGTTCCTGAAGCGGATGACGTGAACATCACTCGCCAAAACATCGTGGAGAACTATGAAGCTTTCAACTTCTCAAGTGCAGAAGACATTGCGCAATACGAAAAGCTATTGAAAGAAGGCTTTAATGTGATCAGCGATGCGCTTGAAGCCGTTGACCAAACGTTCGTAGATACTAAGTTTGAATTTGGCTATGTGCACGACGCTGCCGGTAACGAAAAGCTAATTTACATGGATGAAGTCGGTACGCCTGATTCGTCACGTATTTGGGATACAAAAGAATACCAAGCCGGAAACATCGTTGAAAACTCGAAAGAAGGTTTCCGTCAGTTCTTATTAAACCACTTCCCTGATCCTGATATTCTGCTTAACAAAGAGCGCATGCCCGAGCGTGACGCCCTTGCTCGTGATAACGATCTGCCAGTAGAGTCTTTGATGGACATCTCTCGCACGTATATCGGCATCGCAGAAAAAATTACAGGGCAGCCAATCAAGTTGAGCAATAATCCGAAAGCAGAGATCATCGAAATCTTGAGCAAAGAATACGGTTTGATTGATTAAGCTTTACTCGCTCAACGCTGAGTAAAAAACGAATACAAAAAGGAGCTAAGCTAAAACACAGCATTGGTTCTCAGGTTTACAACAGGTAATAAAAAAGCGACCGAATACTCGATCGCTTTTTTGATTGGGGGAAGGTATAGCTTTAGTGTTAGAACTTCAAATTAAGGACATCTTGCTCTGTGGTATCTACTTTTAGTTTACTTCTAGATTCAATGTACTCGATTTGTTTTAAGTCTAACGAATAAGGCATAACTACACGTAATTCATGGATTCCTTCATGTTTTGCAAGCTTTGCCAACATCACTAAATTGGATTCATCGCTCTGACGTGAAGACATCGATTTTAATGCAGCGTCCCAAAGGCGATCCTCTGGTTGGCTCAATTCCGCGATGTTCTGTTTCCACATCATGCCAAAAATGGGCGCGATGGTGGCGAACGCTTCCAGAAAGGTCCACTTCTTACTTCCCGTTGCCCCTAGGAAGCTGGTGTAGTCGAATTCAATGCATGTCTTTCCTTGTTGCTCCATCCTATGCCTCGACACTCTAAAATGAGATATACAAAATATCGTTCAATTACTTTGATATAGCAATAGGATATAAAACAATGGTCTTTTATGCCCTTATTTGACCTCAAAAGGAAATATTAAAACCAGCTTTGTAACAAATGATGTACAGCTTCGCCATATATAAGCATCCAATTGATTAATATTTTCAACGCTTAACTAAAAACGTTGCTAAGCACACCAAGCAAGTAAAGCCCTTTATAAATTCACCAATCGAATACCAAGCCCCACGCGAGTTTGAGAGTGATCATAGTCGATGAGCGTTTCGCCATAACCATGGTATCCCTGAACATACAGACCAAGGATGTCATTAAAGTACAAGGTATAACCTAACTCGATGCCACCTTTATCATCAGCAAAGTTGTAAAAGCCTCGAGTATTGAACACACCAGCGCCAGTGTAGACCTTTGCCCAAAGTTCATAAGGCGCATAGTAGTCTTCCATTTCATCATTTTCAGTGGTGATTACCCACCAAGCGTGTGCACCGTATTCCACAGGGCCTGAAAAACGTTCGGCGGCGATATATAACCTATCCCAACTGCGAGAAAGCTTACTTGATTGACCATTTGATTCATGCTTATAGCCCGCTTCTAAGTGGTTGAATAAAAACATGTTGGATTGGTGCGCGAGAAATACTTGAGGTTTGTAATTGGTCTCTCTGAACGGAGAAGATATGTCAGAGTTAGCAAGTTGCCAGAGAGATTTTTGTGTGTATGCACCCATCAGCGCAGTACCAGAGTTAAATCGATAAAATGGAATCGAAGCGGAGATTTGAAACTTCACTTCAAAATGCTGTAATGAGTCCATTTCAGAACCGAGTTCATTGTAAGCATCTTGATTAATGTCTGAGGTGTATGTACCGAGGACATAGTTATCTTCGTAAGTGGAGATGTGATTAATACTTTTTCCGTAAGCCAATACGGGGCATAACAATAGTGGAATTGCTTTATACTTCATCGTTTTCCTTCACGCCGCTCAACAAGAGCGGCAAATTCATTCCTTATCGCCTAAAAACAGGCCATAAACTTCAAGGGAAACGAGGTCAAGCAAATACTGTTCCGGATTGTGTTACTTCACATCTAATACTCTGCTGGCTTTCTTGTATTGCACTTTCCAACCAGACCAACGTGGCAACTCCCAGCGTTTAGGATCCCCTTTTCGACCTCCTTCGGCGTAGATAACCTGCACGAGCTTGCGTGATACAAAATACTCAACATCCAGTTTTAGCTCTGCAAGTACGAGTTTAAGTGGATAGCGTTCAACAAAGTCATCGTATTCCCACTCAGGGATGCCTTCGAACGGGATGTCATCGGCTACAAACAGCTCGATATCTTCCACACTTTCTACACCAAGCGTTTCCAGTTGCTCGACTAACCACGTAGCGAAAGACAAACCGTCGAGTTCCGTTTTTTCAATAGGCTCAGGATTTAACCCAAGCGCGTTATAGATCTTCCAGTGCTGAATTTGCTGTTTTCTCAATGGAGCAAAACCGGGCAATAGCGTTTCGTCTTCAATCATCTCAACGATAGATTGGACGGCAACTTCGCCTTCAAGCGCTTGATATTCCGTACAAATGGTTCGTCCTGCATAGGCCAAATGCATGGTCGCTCGCGGGGCTTCTTCCTCATAATTGGTTTCGCCTTGTTGCCACTCACCAAGCTCTAATTCGCGCAGCAGATTGAGGGACACAGGTAGCATTACGGAGGCAAGATTGAGCGTCTGTTTTACGCCTCTTCCGGGTACACTGTGGCTATCTAGCACCAAAGCTGCCTCACTTTTTTCGGGGAAACGGCTATTGCGCCCAACCATCATTTCCATCAAACCATTGCCTAGCGCGTCACGACGTCGTTCTCGGCGAACAAATACAAGTTCTGGATGTAACGTAGCAATGGCTTTGGTCAATTCATCGCGTTTGTATCGCGATGCGACTTCAAGATCCGGCAATTCAAACACTTCTCGCATCTGCTTTGCTAACCCTTGCGCTTCTTCAAGCACGCTTGCATCAAGATTAATACCGGGAAGCTGCTCCCCTCGCACCAAGCGAATCATCAACGAGGCATCGCAGCCAAATGGCTCTTCTTGCGCTAATGCTTCGGCAAACTCACCGCCTTGCAATTGATACAATTGAGCGGGCACAGAAAGCGCTGCCGCTAAATCGATCATCGCTTCTCGTTCTGATTTGGTTTGGATACGAGTCACTAAGTCTGCAAATAAGGCATCAATTGGTAGAGGGTACACTTTTTTACCGTGCTCGGTGATGTTACCTTGCTCGTCTATCGCTGCCATCCTCTGCAGGGTTTGGAGTGCTGAGTTAAGTGACTTTTCAGGTACAGAATCGAGGAAGGAAAGTTCGGAAAGTCTGTATCCACAACAAGCCGCAGCGAGCATTGGTTCTACGAGTTCTTCACGATGTAATTCAGGTGGCGTCACCCGTTCCAACGGAGCATGCTCACCAAACAAGCGAATACACGCTCCTTCAGCAACACGACCTGCTCGCCCCATTCGCTGCGCTGCGCTGGCTTTGGAGATGTTGGTTAACGTCAGGGCTGTCCGTCCATTTCGTTGCACGGTTCTGCGTTCCAAACCACTATCGATGACCACGCGGATGTTTGGAATGGTCAGAGAGGTTTCTGCAACGTTGGTTGCCAACACCACTTTACGTTGCTTTTGTACCGTCAACGCACGATGGCGCTCTTCATCACTCACCGATGCATGCAGCTTCACGACCATCACATCGTCAATACTTTGCAGCATTTGCGCGCATTGAGTGATCTCTTTTCGACCCGGTAAGAAAACGAGAATATCGCCCTCTTCGTCTTCGAGTGCTTCTTTTACTGTGCGCACAACATCATTCTCACAACCTTTCTTGTTCGGCAAGTAACGACTGTCCATTGAGCGATGAGTCACAGTGACAGGAAAACAACGACCTTCTGATCGTAGGCGCTTGGCATCCAAGTAGTTCGCTAGCTTTTCGCCTTCTAAAGTGGCTGACGTGACAATCAGACGGTGCTGTTTTTCTTGCTTTAAAATCGCGGTAAGGAGATCAATGTCCCAGCGGCGTTCATGAAATTCGTCCACCATCACGATATCGAAGCTAGTCAGTTTGTCTTCCGCGAACCAACGCAGCGCAACACCGGGCGTCACGAACACGACTTTAGTCTTTTCATCATAGTGAGCGTGAAGCTTTATCGCGTAACCAATCTGTTTGCCCAAAGGTTGACCAGATTGCTCGGCAAGAAATTCAGCTAACGAGGTACAAGCGATTCGGCGTGGCTCAATCACCAATACTCGACCGTGATTGGCAGCCCAAAGTGGCAATCGCGTGGATTTACCTGAGCCAGTTTCGGCCTCAACCACCAAATGATGGTGATTCACGAGTTGGTCAAATTCCGCTTGTAAGCTATCGATAGGTAATTGAGACATAAAAGATAAGAACGTGATAATGGATTGCGAGGCATTATACCTGAGTGAGAAATTCCTGCTTTAGGAATCGTTTCTGGCCATTTAATGACAGTATTAATGTTTCAGTGACGATATTTTCGTCGGGAATTGGATTTTTTTGCGACATTACGTTGATGTGCATCAACGAATGTTTACAACTAAATAGTGAACCCGTTAGAATTTTGCACGCATCCTTCAACCCTACATTTAAGGCACCCAATGAACAACGACAAGCGCCCACTCTATATCCCATATGCGGGTCCGGCTCTTTTAGCGACTCCTCTATTGAACAAGGGCAGTGCGTTCTCTGCAGAAGAACGTAGTTCATTTAACTTGGAAGGTCTTCTACCAGAGACAACTGAAACGATCCAAGAACAGGTAGAGCGTGCGTACCAACAGTACAAAAGCTTTGAAAGCGACATGGATAAGCACATTTACCTGCGCAACATCCAAGATACAAACGAAACGCTATACTACCGCCTAGTTCAAAACCACATTTCTGAGATGATGCCTATCATCTACACACCAACTGTTGGTGCAGCGTGTGAGAACTTCTCAAATATCTACCGTCGTGGTCGTGGTCTATTTATCTCATACCCGAACCGCGATCGTATCGATGATCTGCTAAACAACGCAGCCAACCACAACGTTAAAGTTATCGTAGTGACTGATGGCGAACGAATCTTGGGCTTGGGTGACCAAGGTATCGGCGGCATGGGCATTCCAATCGGTAAACTTTCTTTATACACGGCGTGTGGTGGTATCAGCCCTGCGTACACGCTACCAATCGTACTGGATGTAGGTACTAACAACCCGCAACGTCTAGCAGACCCAATGTACATGGGCTGGCGTCATCCTCGTATCACGGGTCCAGATTACGATGCGTTTGTTGAAGAGTTTATCCAAGCAGTACAACGTCGTTGGCCTGATGCGCTAATCCAGTTCGAAGACTTTGCACAGAAAAACGCAATGCCGCTTCTAGAGCGCTACAAAGATCGCATCTGTTGTTTCAACGATGACATTCAAGGTACAGCTGCGGTAACGGTAGGATCTCTACTAGCAGCATGTAAAGCGGCAGGCACTAAGCTTTCAGATCAACGTATTACTTTCTTGGGTGCAGGTTCAGCAGGTTGTGGTATCGCCGAAGCGATCATCGCACAAATGGTGTCGGAAGGGATTTCTGATAAGAAAGCGCGTTCACAAGTTTACATGGTTGACCGTTGGGGTCTATTGCAAGAGGGTATGCCTAACCTTCTTGATTTCCAGCAACGCTTGGTTCAGAAGTTCGAAAACACGAAGAAGTGGGAAAATGAAGGAAATGGTTTCTCACTTCTTGATGTGATGCACAATGCGAAGCCAACCGTGCTAATTGGTGTGTCTGGTGCCCCTGGTCTCTTCAGTGAAGAAGTGATCAAAGAGATGCACAAGCACTGCGCGCGTCCGATTGTGTTCCCGCTTTCGAACCCAACAAGCCGCGTAGAAGCAACACCAAATGACATCATTCGTTGGACAAACGGTGAAGCGTTAGTTGCAACAGGTAGCCCATTTGAGCCAGTGGTTCATGAAGGCAACACTTACCCTATCGCGCAATGTAACAACAGCTACATCTTCCCTGGTATTGGTTTGGGTGTGCTTGCAGTAAATGCGAAGCGCGTAACGGACGAAATGTTGATGGAATCAAGCCGCGCATTGGCAACATGCTCACCATTAGCGATCAACGGCAACGGTGCTTTGCTTCCACCACTAGAAGAAATTCACTTGGTATCGAAGAAGATTGCATTCGCTGTTGCGAAGAAAGCGATTGAGCAAGGTGTCGCGCTAGAAATCACTGATGAAGCGCTAAATGACGCGATTGACCAAGCCTTCTGGCAACCGGTTTACCGTCGTTACAAACGCACAGCATTCTAAGCTTTAAGACGTTTTGTACAATTATTAGCCCTCGCAGTGCGGGGGCTTTTGTTTTTTATGCTTTTTTTTCTCATCCTAACCATATTTTGGCATAAATGGGCTTCTCTCTTTTCATTTCTATCAGATATGATGAGGGATACACATTGAAATAAGGACATCGAACGTTTTGCTGTTTTCTCGCATAAAGTCAAAGTGGAAGCTCAAGTTCTCATGGAAGCGTCTGGCTTTGGTTTTGTCGATCTCTTTACTCGGTCTTTTCGTCACCATCATTGCGATTGACCGATGGGTCGTGCTTCAAGCTCAAGAAGAAATCTTTACCGACTACGAACAAGTGCCAAAGCACGAGGTCGCAGTTGTTCTCGGCACCAGTAAATACATCGGTAAGGTACTCAATACTTACTATACCCACCGCATCAATGCCGCCATCGACCTATACAAACAAGGTAAGGTGAAGCAGTTTCTACTTAGTGGGGATAACGCGCACCGTTCTTACAATGAACCTTGGACAATGAAGCGCGATCTGCTGCGCGCTGGTGTACCGGAAGAAGTCATTCATTTGGATTACGCAGGCTTTCGAACGTTAGATTCCATCGTTCGTGCTAAAAAGATATTCGCCTCTGAGCGCTTCTTGATTGTCACTCAACGATTCCATTGTGAACGAGCGCTGTTTATTGCTGACGCTTACAATATTGATGCGCAGTGTTTGGCCGTAGCTGGACCAACGGCAAGTAAGCAGAAGATCAACATGCGAACGCGTGAACTTATGGCACGTGTGAAAGCGTTTTTGGACTTGTACATCATGAATACGCAACCGCGCTTCCTTGGTCCTCAAGAGCCAATCGTTGCGGTGGAAGATACAGTTGAGGAAAAGCAAGAAATCATCGAAAACGAACGTAACATTCCTGTTCATTAAGTCGACCAAAGTGTTGCTGCTTTCAATATTCTCGCCCTGCATTACACACCGATAACAATTCATTAAAAGTAAATGGGTAGCTTTCTACCCATTTCCAATTCCCAACCTCACACTTTCTTATTCTGCCGTCGATTCAGGCAAAACACCCTTTTGCATCCGAAGTAACATTTAATCAATAAATAACTACAAGTCAGTTACTTTGCCATAAAAAACCAACACTAAGGCAATGCAAAAGGAGCACAACCATGACCGCACTCGCTGTGACACTGAAGAACTGGTTCTTCACTCGCAACAGCATGATATTGACGTCTAATGTCCTGCTGTTCGCTATTTTGTTCAACACCCTACCCTTTGAGCCTCAAGTCGTAACCGGCTTATGTATTTTGATTTTTGTTGCCGTACTTTGGTTAACGGAAGCCATTCACGTAAGCATCACTGCCCTGCTAATCCCGCTACTCGCGGTATTCTTGGGCGTATTCAATACCCAAGCAGCGCTAAACAACTTCTCTAACTCGATCATTTTCTTGTTCTTGGGTGGTTTCGCATTGGCTGCCGCGCTTCACAAACAAAAGCTCGATCAAGCGATAGCCGACAAAGTATTGCTGATTGCGCGCGGTAAGATGTCTGTCGCGGTCTTCATGTTGTTTGGTGTGAGCGCTGGCCTATCAATGTGGATCTCGAACACCGCAACGACAGCGATGATGTTGCCATTGGTTCTAGGTGTTATGAGCAAACTAGACGCGAAGAAGAGTCACAGAACTTACCTGTTCGTGCTACTTGGTATCGCCTACAGTGCGTCGATTGGCGGCATCGCAACGCTAGTAGGTAGCCCACCGAATGCTATCGCAGCCGCAGAAGTCGGTTTGAACTTTACAGAGTGGATGGAGCTGGGTTTACCAATTTCTTTGATTCTCATGCCTATCGCGATCTTGGTGCTGTACACCATGACAAAACCAGATTTAAGCCACACGTTCGAACTTGACCACCAGCCTGTTGAGTGGACAAACGGCAAGAAGATCACCTTAGCGATTTTCCTATTAACAGTGACATTCTGGATTTTCAGCAAACCGATCAACGCTATGCTTGGCGGTTTTGCGAAGTTCGATACCCTCGTTGCAATTGGTGCGATTCTATTACTTGGTGCATCTCGCGCAGTAGAGTGGAAAGACATTGAAAAGACAACTGACTGGGGTGTTTTGATCCTGTTTGGTGGCGGTATCTGTCTAAGTAACGTACTAAAAGCAACAGGCACAAGTGTCTTCTTGGCTAACGGTCTAGCTGGTTTCCTTGAGCAAGCTGGTGTCCTACTCACGATTTTATCTGTGGTTGCGTTTGTTGTTTTCCTAACCGAGTTTGCAAGTAACACCGCGAGTGCGGCGCTATTAGTGCCAGTATTTGCCACCATTGCAGAAGCTCTTGGTCTATCGCCAGTCATTCTATCAGCACTGATTGCTGTAGCAGCATCTTGTGCCTTCATGCTGCCAGTAGCAACGCCACCTAACGCGATTGTATTTGCGACGGGTCATATCAAACAGAAAGAGATGATGCGAATCGGTATGGTACTGAACGTTGCATGTATCGGCGCGCTAACTCTATTCGCTTGGTTGTTCTGGTAAACATTGCTCAAATAAAAAAGAGCTGCGCCCAAACGCAGCTCTCTAATCAAAACTAGCACTACAACTGCTGTCCTCGGTAATCAAATTGAATACCTAACTACTACCCCCTAGTCATGTTCAGCAGTTTCCCTTTTGGTGGTCAGTCGGCCACCTTTTTTCTTTTCCACGCTAATGGTGAGCGCGGCACTTTGGAAGCTTAAGTTATGAAACCTTAGCTGTGAAGCCTTAGTTAAGAAGCGATATCCGACTTCTTCTGCATGCCGTAATTCACTTCTATTCGGTTTCGACCATTCCGCTTAGCCAAATACAACACTTCATCTGCACGAGCCATCGTCTCAGAGACTCGTTCGTTTTGCATTTGGGCGACACCAATACTGCACGTTAGCGATTCACCATGAACCCAAAGGTGTTTTTCAACGTTCTGACGCACGACTTCGGCTTTCTTTACTGCTTGCTCAATATCGGTATTTGGGCAGAACACGACGAACTCTTCACCACCCCAACGTACCAGTCGGTCATCAGTTTGAATGGAACTCGCAATCACCATAACAAACTCGCGTAAAATATCGTCCCCCATTTGATGTCCGTATTTATCATTCACGCGTTTAAACTTGTCTAAGTCCATATAGAGAATCGAAAACGAATCGTGACCCCAGCGAACTTGACGAGCTTGTTGCTCAAGCCAGTTTTGGACTGCATGTCGATTCATCGCTCCAGTTAAGGCATCACGATGTGCCAGTTCCGCAAACTCATAATTTTGTGTACGAAGCGTCGAATTCACCTTCTCTAAATGGCGGTGGCGTTTCCGTGCTTTGTTGTATGCGATTTTATTTTTGCGCATTTCTTGTAGTGAGAATGCTAAACCCAGCGCCATCCATGAGAACAACAAAGCGAACAACAGTGTCGACTGTTCTACATATGCGCCTTCAAACTCAATCTTGTCGATAACGATCTTATGTTTACCCAGTGCCGCCCCTGCTCCCGTTGCCAGATCAATGCGAGTAATGTTGGCAAACTCAGGCGCAGAGTGCTCAATCGCAACGTCGTTATCATTCAACCACCACGTCATCACCTGAAGGTTTTCAATCGGGATCTCAATAACTTCACTAAAGTCTGAAGGAGAAAACTGCATGCCATTGTATTTGATGGTGTATTCATCATTCGGGTCTGAGTAGGCCGAATTGAAGTTACGCAAGTACAGACGCAAGTTTTTGCTTGGGTTTTGACCCTCTCCAGCCATTTCATAACGAATTTTTAGACGAACGGTATGGTAACTGGAAAGATCCAAACCTTTGGTCGCTTGCTTCACATCGGTGTAAACGGAGATGCCGCAGTAAGGCCACGCGTATTTGCTTTCCTTTAGGTCACAGTTCAGAACCAAACTGTGGTTTTGATACGTAATATCAGATTCACTCAAACCACCAGCAATCGCATCACTTGTAACATGAATATTAAATTGATCCGGTGTAACTTCTAGCTTACGAGTATCACCAAGCAAACTGTATAACGCCACCAAACTGATGCTGCATATCGACAACGCAAAAATTAATTTATGTATCCATTTCATGGCGGCTGGCCTATTTACTGACAACTGTTCTGTTTATATCGTGCAATGTACTGAAAGATTTTTCGTTTTTCAAACAAAGTTATTTATCAAGTTAAAAAGTGATTTAAAACTCACATTCTTAATTTCAATACATAGTACACACAAAGTAATTGTGAACCCGCTTCAAGATTGTAGGAATATTCTCACCAAGCGAGATTTGCGAAAGACTTCACACGCTGACTTTGTCTAGTGTTCAAAAAGCCATCAAACAGAAAGCGAAAACTAACACGTATTAGCTTTCTCCTGCCTCTGAACGTCGGTTCGGTATATACTGTGCAAAAACAAAATAATGAGTAATGTCATGTCAATAATTGCTACAGGTACGCTAAATAAAATGCGTGCTTCTCTGGATGGTGCAGTAAGCTACCGTCTGCCTGTGGGTAACGAAGAAGTGGATTTGAGCCCATTTCTTGGTAAAACCCTCACCCTAACTCACACTGGCAACATCTACTGTTGTTCTTGCGGTAAGAAAACCAAGAAGAGCTACTCTCAAGGCCACTGCTTTGTGTGTATGAAGAAGTTGGCGAGTTGCGACATGTGCATCATGAAGCCAGAAACTTGTCACTACGAACAAGGCACCTGTCGCGAGCCGCAATGGGGTGAAGAGAACTGCATGGTGGACCACTTCGTTTACCTATCTAACACGTCAAGTTTGAAAGTGGGCATCACGCGTCATACCCAAATTCCAACCCGTTGGATAGACCAAGGTGCCACACAAGGTCTGCCTATCTTCAAAGTAAAAACTCGTCATATTTCTGGCTTGATTGAAATCGAATTAGCGAAACACATTGCTGATAAGACAAACTGGCGAACGCTGCTGAAAGGCGATGGCGACCCAATTGAACTGCAAGATCGCTTTGCAGAACTACTGCCATTAGTGGAAGACAAAATCGCTGAGATTAAACAGCAGTATGGCTATGACGCAATTGAAGTGTTGAGCGAAAACATCACTTCTCTAAGCTACCCAGTTCAGCAGCATCCGACTAAAATCACCTCGCACAACTTCGATAAAAACCCAGTTGTTACAGGTACATTGCAAGGTATTAAAGGCCAATACCTGATCTTCGATACTGGCGTGATCAACGTGCGTAAGTTCACCTCTTATGAAGTTGAAGTGAGCGAATAAGCTCTCGGCTCATTGAATAAAAGAAACGAAAAAGCTCGAGCACCTGGCTCGAGCTTTTAGTTTGTGTCGTCTTCGATTCTTACGCGTCGAGGATATTTTCTAACACATCAAACAACATATCGATTTCTGCCGTCGTGTTGTAGTGCATACAACCGATACGCACCACACCACCCGACTCTTCTAAGCCTAACTGGCGAACGAGTCCTAGTGCATAGAAGTGTCCATTCCAGACGCAGATATTGTGCTCACCCAACGTCTTCGCGATGAACTCTGGAGAGTATTTATCAAAAGTCAGCGCGAAAGTTGGCGTTCTCAGTTGGTTGCTTTCATTGTTAATACCAAACAAGTTCACGCCATCGAGCGCCCCTAAACGCTGCAAGAAATGCTCACTCAATTGCTGCTCATGTTGGCTGTATAACGCATAGCTTTGCTCTAGACGCTGACGAAGTGATGCTTCTTCATCGCCAAACTGGGCTAGGTATTCAACCGCAGCTGTGACGCCAGCCAAGCCTTCAAAGCTCTGCGTTCCGGTTTCAAAGCGCCCCGGTCCAATATTGGTTGCAGGTTCAACTTTGTAAGGCTTAACACTGTGTAACCACTGGTCTGCTACGTACGCAATTCCTACGTGTGGTCCGAAAAACTTGTACGCAGAACATGCCAAGAAATCACATCCTAATGCTTGCACATCGACTAAATGGTGCGGCGCGTAATGAACGGCATCCACATAAACTTGAGCGCCGCTACTGTGTGCCATTTTGACCACTTGGTGCATATCAACAATCGAGCCGGTGGTGTTCGATGCGTAAGTCACCGCAACTATGCGAGTTTTCTCATTCAACAAGCTCTGAAGATGCGCAAGATCTAGCGTGCAATCTTCTTCATTAATTCTGACTTGATGAACCACCACGCCTTTATCTTCTGCTGCTTGTTGCCAACTCGACACGTTAGAGTAGTGGTCTAGGGCTGAAACAATGATCTCATCGCCCTCTTTCCAATCTCGACTAATAGCGCGACTTAGCTGGAATGTCAGCGAGGTCATATTTGCGCCAAACACAATATTTCCCGAGGACGGTGCGTTTAGCAGAGCTTGTGCTGATTCGCGAGCCGATTGCATTACATCAACCGTCGCTTGGCTTGAGAAATAATGCCCGCCGAGGTTCGAATTGAATCGTCCAAGGTAGCTCACCATGCTATCGAGTACCGACTGCGGCACTTGTGAACCACCGGGGCCATCAAAAAAGGTCACTGGGCGATCATTGTGGTATTGCGCCAGTGCGGGAAATTGTTCTCGGATCTGATTAAGATTGAAGTTCATTTCGTTTGTCCGTCGCTGTCAGTACAAATACATCCATATGACCTTCTTGGTCATTAATCACTGAGCGAATTGGCACCGCGTTGTGCCACAGTTTGCTGTCTGCCAGCATTGCCACTTCGCCATTTTCCAATACTTTACGGAAAAAAGGCGCTTGATTGTGGCTGCTGTAAAGCATGATGTCGCCACCCATGATGTTGTGACGCCCTACGCCTACTAGCGCGATGTGGTCAAAACCATCTTGGTGTACCCCTTCCGGTGCAACTTGGGTTTCATCGTAAATCGCAGTAATTCGAATTTGATGGATCTCGATTTCCTGACCGTCTGGTAAGTGGTTTGCGTTAACGAACAACTCACACATTTCACGGAAACCTTCACTGGAAAGAATCCCTTTTTCAATCGGCTCAAACTGGCGAATCACATCACCTTGGAAACGGTTGATATCAGAAGATTGTACAAAGCTGTTCTTATTTAAATCGACCACCTGACCGTTTTCAAACCCAACCACAGAGTAACGACGAAGACGATATTGGCCGTCGGCATGTTCCGTACGAGGTAGGCCTTCGAAGGAAGGAGAAAGTTGCTCAATCGCTGCCATGCTGAGCTGAGTCAAATGTAAGGTGTTCTCTCGTGAATGTAACATCATTGGCTCCTTTAATGAGGCACATTTAGCTTGTTTGAATTAACATTTAATTTACATCTTAGGATACGCAAATATTCTGCAATTACCAGAATTTGACGTTGATAGCTTCAACAAAAAAGAAAAAACGACACTTAGCACTATAATTAACATCAACAGCAGTTTAAACATTCAGAACGGAGCTTGCGCAGTATTTGAAACTAGAACTCTCTACTATAAACAGAATTTTATTCTAGTCTGGAACGCCTCTCCATAAACATCAGCAAGTTCTAACCTATAACCAATAATTCGATCCGCTCCTTTCGTTTATGCTTTTAAAGCACTAAGAATTTCCATACAATCGGGAGAAATGTTCAGCCCTCTATGGAGCCATAATGAGCGACGTAAAACACTGTAAATTATTAATTCTTGGTTCTGGCCCAGCAGGTTACACCGCAGCAGTATACGCAGCGCGTGCTAACTTAAACCCTGTGCTAGTAACGGGAATGCAGCAAGGTGGTCAGCTAACGACCACAACTGAAGTAGAAAACTGGCCTGGTGATGCAGAAGGTCTTACTGGCCCAGGTTTGATGGAACGCATGAAAGAACACGCAGAACGATTCGAAACAGAAATCGTGTTCGATCACATCAACGAAGTGGATCTGTCTCAACGTCCATTCCGTCTGAAAGGTGACTCTGGTGAGTACACTTGTGATGCGTTGATCATCTCTACTGGCGCATCAGCGAAATACCTAGGTCTTGGATCTGAAGAAGCATTTAAAGGTCGCGGCGTTTCAGCTTGTGCAACTTGTGATGGTTTCTTCTACCGTAATCAGAAAGTGGCGGTTGTGGGCGGTGGTAAC
The DNA here is from genome assembly GCF_002875385.1 of Vibrio sp. 10N.222.52.B12. Classification (NCBI taxonomy): domain Bacteria; kingdom Pseudomonadati; phylum Pseudomonadota; class Gammaproteobacteria; order Vibrionales; family Vibrionaceae; genus Vibrio; species Vibrio sp. 10N.222.52.B12. The sequence goes on from NZ_MDAW01000145.1 coordinate 154,115, forward strand.
ACTGCTGTTGAAGAAGCGCTTTACCTATCAAACATTGCATCAGAAGTGCATCTGATCCACCGTCGTGATTCATTCCGCGCTGAGAAGATCCTTGTAAAACGCCTGATGGATAAAGTTGAAAGCGGTAATATCGTTCTTCACACTGACCGTACACTAGATGAAGTGCTAGGCGACGACATGGGTGTAACGGGTGTTCGCATTAAAGACGTGAACAGCGGTGCGACAGAAGATATCGATGTAATGGGTGCATTCATCGCAATCGGTCACCAACCAAACACGCAAATCTTTGAAGGCCAAGTCGATATGAAAGATGGTTACATCCTCGTTCAATCCGGCCTTGAAGGTAACGCGACGCAAACAAGCATCGAAGGTGTGTTTGCAGCAGGCGACGTGATGGATCATAACTACCGTCAAGCAATCACCTCTGCAGGTACTGGCTGTATGGCAGCTTTAGATGCAGAACGCTTCTTAGACGCACTTACTGACAAATAACTTTTCACATTTGTGTCATATCCTTAAAGCCCAGCGGTATTCCCGCTGGGTTTTCTTTTGTATACTACCGCCTCATTAAAACAATTATCATTAAGCCTTCACGATGGATAAGAAAAAGCAAAGCAGCTTGAATAAGTGGCTTAAGCAACAGAGTAAGTTGGCCAAGCGCTGGCTGATGGTTGCGATAGGCCTAGGCGTACTATCAAGCGTGTTTTTATTGGCTCAAGCAGCCCTGCTCGCCTCCATTCTCCACCAACTCATTATTGAACAAGTCGACAAATCCGAACTCGTTTGGTACTTCGTCGGACTTGGTGTCACTGTTATCGGTCGCGCAGCTTGTACTTGGGGACGCGAAATCGCTGGATATCGTTGCGGCGAACAGATCCGTGTTTACATCCGCCAACTGATTCTCGATAAAGTTCACCAACTTGGTCCTGCTTATATCAAAGGTAAGCCAGCAGGTAGTTGGGCAACGTTGATCCTAGAGCAAGTAGAAGACATGCAAGATTTCTTCTCTCGCTACCTTCCACAAATGTCGTTGTCTGTTTTGGTGCCTTTCATCATCCTAGTAGTGGTTTTTCCAATTAACTGGGCAGCCGGTTTAATTTTCCTGATTACTGCACCATTAGTTCCAATGTTTATGGCATTGGTGGGGATGAAAGCCGCTGACGCAAACCGTAAGAACTTCAAAGCACTGCAACGTTTATCTGGTCACTTTTATGACCGTTTGCAAGCAATGACAACCATCCGTTTGTTCGACCGTACTCAATCAGAAACCGAGACGTTAAAAGGTGCATCTGAAGTTTTCCGTACTCGCACTATGGATGTATTGAAGATTGCATTCCTATCTTCAGCGGTTCTTGAGTTCTTCACTTCTATCTCAATTGCGATTACGGCAGTTTACTTTGGCTTTAGCTATATCGGAGAGCTCAACTTCGGTTACTACGGCACAGGTGTAACGCTGTTTGCTGGTCTATTTATTCTGATCCTTGCGCCTGAGTTCTATCAACCATTGCGTGACCTTGGTACCTTCTACCATGCCAAGCAACAAGCAGTCGGCGCAGCAGAAAGCATTGTTGAATTTCTAGAGCTAGATGTAGACCAAGTAAAAGATGGCAACAAGGCCGTAGAACAAAACGCAGCGATTCATATCGAAGCTCAAGACCTTGTTATCTTCAGCCCTGAAGGTAAACAGCTTGCTGGTCCCCTATCCTTCTCGCTAGAAGCGAATCAAAGCACCGCACTGGTTGGCCCAAGTGGTGCAGGTAAAACCAGCTTAGTAAATACCATCCTTGGTTTTATGCCATACAAAGGCAGCTTAAAGATTAACGGCTGTGAACTTTCCGAGTTGGATTTGGCGACATGGCGCGAAACCATCAGCTGGATTGGTCAAAACCCAATGCTTTTGCATGGCAGCATTCGTGACAACGTCACTCTTGGTAAGCAGGATATTCAAGATCAGCAAGTCCACTCAGTACTGAGCGACTCCTACGCTGCAGAGTTTGTTGAAATGCACGGTCTGGACTACCAAATATCTGATCGCTCTGGCGGTTTGTCTGTTGGTCAGGCACAGCGTCTTGCCCTTGCTCGTGCGATGCTACAAAACGGCCGTTTTTGGCTACTTGATGAACCAACTGCAAGTTTGGATGCTCGAAGCGAGAAATTAGTTATGGAAGGCATCGGTAAATACACCGAATCCACCACTAACTTGATGATCACTCACCAACTCGCGCCGCTGCAGAATGTCTCCCAGATTATGGTTATGCAAGAAGGTCAAATCGTTCAACGTGGCGATTACGCAACGTTGGCATCGCAAGATGGTTTATTTAAAGAAATGTTGGCTGCCAACCTAGCTCAACGTGAATCAGACAAGGGGAACTTAGATGCGTGATTTACTCCCTTATCTAAAACTGTATAAAAAGCATTGGTTTGGTTTGTCACTCGGCATGCTTCTGGCGTTTCTAACGCTGGCTGCTTCTATTGGCCTACTCACCTTATCCGGTTGGTTTATCTCTGCGGCTGCCGTCGCGGGTTTGACTATTGCTCGTGAAACTTTCAACTACATGCTTCCGGGCGCCGGCGTTCGTGGCGCCGCGATGGCACGTACTGCGGGCCGTTGGGGTGAGCGTGTAGTTAGCCACAATGCAACATTCAAACTACTGACGGATCTGCGTATCTTCTTCTTCAAGAAGCTTGCGCCTCTGATCCCTGGTCGCGTTTCGACTCTGCGTGATGCGGATCTGCTAAACCGTCTAGTGGCAGACGTAGACGCGATGGACCATGTGTACTTGCGTCTTGTCAGCCCTGTGATTGTTGGCATCTTCGGTATCTTGTCGCTAACCGCGGTACTTGCCTTCTTTGACTGGCACCTTGCGCTACTGCTTGGCGGTATCCTGACGGTAATGCTGTTGGTGTGGCCAGTATTGTTCTACAAACTGGGCAAACATAACGGCGAACACCTGACTCAAAACAAAGCACAACTGCGCGTAGCAACACTGGACTGGCTACAAGGTTATAGCGAGCTGAGCCTGTTTGGTGCAGAAGAGCGTTACCGTAACGTGATTCTAGAAAAGCAAAAACAGCTGCTATCCAACCAGTTTGTTAACGCAAACCTCACTGGTATGGCGTCTGGCTTGTTGATGCTCGCTAACGGCTTAACCCTTGTTGCAATGCTTTGGTTTGCTGCGGATGGTGTTGGTGGTCGTGCACCAGATCCTTGGATTGCACTGTTCGCGTTTGCAACCATGGCGAGCTTTGAAATTCTGATGCCAATTGCTGGTGCTTTCCAATATCTAGGTCAAACACTGACTTCAGCACGTCGATTAAACGAAATCACGCTAGCTGAGCCGGACGTTGTCTTCCCAGAAACATCGAAGCGTGAAGGTGATAAGCCGTTAAATATTGAGTTCGACAAGGTTGATTTCACCTACCCTGATGGCCAGCAAAAAGTGCTGAAAGACCTGACACTGTCACTGCCACAGGGCTCAAAAACGGCGATTGTTGGCCAAACCGGTTCAGGTAAATCGACGCTTATTCAATTGCTTTGTCGCTATTGGGATGTAAACCAAGGTCAAGTGAGCATTGGTGGTGCGCCTCTACAAGATTGGAGCGAGTCCGATTTGCGCGCTGCGATCACAGTAGTTAGCCAACGTGTTGATGTGCTTAATGGCACATTGCGTGACAACCTATTGCTTGCGGCTCCAGAAGCAACGGATGAACAGCTGGCTGATATTCTGACTAAAGTAGACTTGGCGAATCTGTTAGACGAACCAGGGCTGGATGCTTGGCTAGGTGACGGCGGTCGTCAGCTGTCTGGTGGTGAGAAGCGTCGTATCGGTATTGCTCGCGCGCTATTGCGTGACGCACCTATTCTGCTGCTTGATGAACCAACCGAAGGTCTAGACAAGCGCACTGAACAAACAGTGATGGAATTGTTCAAGCAACACTTCACCAATAAAACGGTGGTATTCATTACTCACCGTTTGATTGAGTTGGAAAGCATGGACAACATCTGTTTGATGGAACAAGGCGAAATCATCGAACAAGGTAGCCACCAAGCACTACTTGCAGAAAAAGGTCGTTACCACCAGCTATTACAATCTCTGTAATACTGGGATTCAAATAGACAAAGGGCTCATCAATTGATGAGCCCTTTTCTTTTGCTCTCGCTGTTCCCATAACAAGTGCAAAATTTGTTAACGACTTGACTTGGCCAGATAAGCCGACATTTCCTCTTCCGGTACCATGCCGCCACCGGTCGCCCAAACTAAGTGAGTCGCGTTGTTTAATTTCTCTTCAGTAAACTGCATTCGCGCTTGGTAAGCTTTGTCGTTAGAAACATGCACCGCACCAATCATGCCCGCTAACGCTGATGGTTCTAAACGAATATCTTCCAGCTCACTTAACTCGCCTAGATGGTGATACATGCGCTCATCCGTCATGGTGTAGTAACCATCAAGCAGTCTTTCCATTGCTCGACCAACAAAACCTGACGCACGACCTACCGCTAAACCGTCAGCTGCAGTGATATTGTCGATGCCAAGATCTTGCACCGCGATGTCATCATGCAAGCCGGTGTGCACACCAAGCAGCATACACGGAGAGTGTGTCGGCTCCGCGAAGATACAATGCACATCGTCACCAAAAGCCATCTTCAAGCCGAACGCTACACCACCAGGACCACCGCCCACCCCGCAAGGTAAGTAAACAAACAGAGGGTGATTCGAATCAACGACAATGCCTATCTCATCAAACTGTTGCTTCAAGCGCTCGCCTGCAACGGAATAACCTAAGAACAAGGTTTGAGAGTTTTCATCATCAATAAAGAAGCAAGTTGGATCTTTCTCCGCTTCTTTGCGTCCCTGCTCTACAGCAACACCGTAGTCTTGCTCGTATTCCACTACATTCACGCCGTGAGAGCGCAGTTTGTCCTTCTTCCACTCTCTCGCATCTGCCGACATATGAACCGACACAGAAAAACCGAGTTTTGCACTCATGATGCCGATAGACATACCTAGATTCCCTGTCGAACCTACGGCAATGCTGTACTGCTGAAAAAACTGACGAAACTCTTCACTGAACAATTTGCTGTAGTCATCAGTTTCACTTAGAAGCCCAGCTTCAATCACCAACTTCTCTGCGTGTGTTAGCACTTCATAGATGCCACCACGCGCCTTTATTGAACCTGAAATAGGCAGATGACTGTCTTTTTTAAGCATCAAACGTCCAAGAATTTGAGTGCCGTATTGCGTTTCCAAGCAGGACTTCATCTTGTCGATTTCAACAACGTTCGATTCAATAATTCCGTTAGAAGCCGCCGTTTCTGGGAAAGCTTTCACTAAATATGGAGCAAAGCGTTTTAGTCGTTCACTCGCGTCTTTAATGTTGGCAGCACCTAAACCAACGAACGGCAAGCCTTCTTCAAGTGTGGCGATATTTGGGTTGAACCAAACCACCTCTTCTAACCCAATGAGTCGCTCAACCAAAGGGAATTCTGCTACTAGTGCGTTTACGTTATGCGTAGTCATTATTGTTTACCTTTATTAGATCATGTACGACAGAAGGAATGTGCCTGCTAATGCAACAAAAGAGGCAATGAATGTCGCTGTCGTGTAGTACTTGAAGATTTCTGTCATCGTGGCTCCGCAATATTGCTTCACCAACCAAAAGAGCGAATCGGTCACTATCGTACAACCAATTGCGCCAGAGCCTATAGCCAGAGTAATGATTTCTGGACTTACGTTCGGATAAAGTGGGAGTAACGGAGCCACAATTGCCGTCGCGCCCATCATGGCAACGGTGGCAGATCCCACTGCCGCATGCAGAATAATCGCGACAAGCCATGCAAGAAGGATCGGATGCATATCGAGATTAGAAAGTAACTGAGCCAATACATCCGCCAAGCCACTGCCCTTTAGTACGCCGTTGAATGCACCACCAGCGCCAATAATCAGCAAGATGTTGGCAATCGAAGAAAATGCACCTTCCGTTTTCTCAAGCAGCACACTCATGCCCATGTTCTGCTTAATACCTAACATGTAATAAGCAACAAAAGCGGCGATAAACATTGCTGTGATTGGGTTGCCGATAAACTCCAAAGTGGTGTACAGCGCACTGCCATGTTCCATATTGAGTTCTGCCGCCGTTTTTAACAGCATCAGCGCAATAGGTAACATCACGGTGAATAGCGTCGCCCTCAAAGAGGGTAATTGTGCTTCATCTTTCACTTCTAGTGAGGTGAACTCTTCAGGTACGGTTTTGAAAGGTAGACGTGCACCCATCACCTTCAAGAACAACGGACCGCCAACTAAAGATGCAACCAAACCTATGAGTAAGCCATAGAAAATTACAGAACCGATATCAGCACCAAGCTCATTGGTCACAAACAATGCGGCAGGGTGTGGAGGGACAATACAGTGCACTGCCATCAAGGCAGTACAGAGCGGAATGGCGAGATTTAAAAGTGAGGTATTGGTTTTTTTCGCAATCGAAAAAGCCAGTGGAATTAGCAGTACCACGCCAACTTCTACGAATAGAGTAATTCCGCAAACAAGACCGATTAACACCATAATTACTTCAGGTGAGAGCCAGCGAATCTTTTGTAGGGTAAGGCCTATTCGTTCTGCCGCTCCAGACACTTCCATCATCTTGCCAAGTATGGTGCCTAAACCAATCACGACAGCAAGAAAACCAAGCGTTCCGCCAATGCCACTTTCGATAGCACTGACCATCTCTAAAGGTTGCATGCCCATCATCCCGCCAACGTAAAAACTGGCGAGTAACAGCGCTAAAAAAGGATGGAGTTTAAACTTAACGATCGCAAAAACGATCATTAAGATACTCGTTATGAGGGCAGTAATGACCCAAAGGTTGGATTCCATGTTCAGACCTATGTTGTTGTTTTAATTGACTGCAATTAAACGAGGAATCCATAGCCCTGACAAACGATCAAAACTCACCTTTAGATGAAGTGAATTGAAACAAAAGCGTGATTTATACGACGTTTAGTGAATTTTTCAACCAATAGGTGAAGCTAACTATAACAACACCGTTATTATGGGTTTTATCAAGCTCTACTCGTTGACGCACATGTACACCAGAGACAATATTTTCGCCAAGAACCAACGCATCAATAGCTTTCAACTTTCCAAGCTTCATACTTTTGAAGTGGCAGCACGACACAGTTCATTTTCTCTTGCGGCAGAAGAACTCTCCATGACGCCTAGCGCCATCTCTCACCGTATCAACAAGCTTGAAGAAGAGCTTGGCATTGCCTTGTTTACCCGCGCTCACCGCAAAATCACGCTCACAGAAGAAGGTGAACGTATTTATCTCGCCTTGAACAGAACACTCAACGAGTTAAATCAAGAGGTAATGGAAGTCAGAAATGGCGAAGTCTCCGGAGAGCTGACGATTTACTCTCGCCCTTCTTTTGCCCAATGTTGGCTCGTACCTAGGTTGTACCTATTTAAGCAAAAACACCCTTCCATCGAGCTGAATATTCTTACTGGCAATGAGAACGTCAATTTCCAAGGCTATGGCATCGATGCTGCGATCTATTTCGATGAGCAGATGCCAGAAAAGTTGTGGTCGAAAGAACTGATGAGCGAAGAGATAATCCCGGTCTGCACTCAAACATATGCAGAACAATTTAACCTATTTGAAAAGCCAGCGAATTTGGTAAACGCCACCCTACTTCACGACAACCAAGCATGGGATTACAACTCCCATCACGATGAATGGACGCTGTGGGCAAAAGAAAATGGCATAACAGACATTGACGATATTCCAAGCATTTCATTCGACCGTTCCGATTTAGCCGTTAGTGCCGCAATGCATAATGCGGGCGTTGCTATCGGTCGACTATCGCTGGTGGACAAACGACTTAAATCCGGCGAACTGATCACCCCTTTTAAAAACCAAACTCTGCAATGCAAACAGAAATATTATGTCGTTACGGCTAACGAGAAGCACTCACCTAAATTAGCGCTCTTCATTGGCTGGTTGAATCAACAAGTAAATGGGGAATAGCGAGCTACGCTCTTTTGAGTAACCGTTGGCTTTGTGCCAATGTGTCGAATGACAAATTGTCGTCAAGATCGCTGCGTAGTGTAGGTCGGTGTAAATAGTAACCTTGTGCATAATCCACACACAAACGTCGTACAAAATTCAAGTCGTCCGGAGTCTCTATTCCTTCTGCAACAAGGTCAAATTGGTACTTTTGCTTCCAAAGGCTTAAACACTGCCAAAATATCTCATACTGTTCTCCCCTCATGGTTAATAAGCTGCGATCCATTTTGACAATATCGGGCTCAACATAACGAATGATGGCTTCATCTCTGTGATTCGCACTACCAAAATCATCCAAGGCAATTTTGATACCCAAACGCTGGCAAACCTTTCTGTTCATTTGAAACATATGTTGATCAGCAACTTCCGTCGGATATTGGTTTTTCTCGGTAATCTCTAACCAGAGAGTCATTTTACCTCGGTTGCAAGACTGTAATAGAGGTAAAACATCTGCCAAAAATGAAACGCTCGCTAGATATGAAGGCGGAATATTGACCGAAATAAATCGGACAGAGCTCGGCAACATTTTCAATTGCTTGGTAAGTTTTTGAAATAAACGCTTGGTAAATTGGTTTGCGTACCCCTCCTCTTCGATACAACGAAATGAAGACTCAATACAACGAGGCGTATTCCATCGCGTTAACACTTCTGCTCCTAGAAGGAGATCTTGCCGCATACCATAGATCGGTTGAAAGATTGGATAGAATGCTCCCTTACTAATATCAGCAAAGACCTGCTTACATTTATCCTCCTTGGTTAAATTACTCATACATAACACCATTCAAAAGTATTTGTCAGCCCGAAAGAGTAAATCAACGAAACGCACAACTGTAGGCATCGAAAAATGGGATTCCTTGAGCTTTGCTATGCGCCTTCTATAATGACATAGCAATCAATAACCTAATATAAAAACAGAATGAGAGAGGTATTTGATGTTTGGCGGCTATTTAAAGCAAGTGCGGGAAGAGATTGGATTAACACAAAAAGAGCTTGCCACTAAGCTTAACCTTGCAAGCGCCGAGTTTGCCTCCATCGACCCAGTGACTATCAGTCGATGGGAAAGAGGAACGACCGCCCCCACGGTTATTAAAGCGATAAAGATTTTAAGAGTGCTGACGACAAACTTGATGCCTTTTTTGCGTCAGTTGCCAGCGAAAGTAGATAAAAACCTGCTTGCTGAAATAGCAGAGTATCGTTTTAAATCGCCATGGGCGACCTTAATGGCGTCGTCTTACGACGTACCAACTCCGGCAGGAGAAGTCTTAGAATACCCATTACTAGAAAGCGATCAAGACGTTTACTTAGCGAATCTCAAACACTTTTTTAGCAATATTGACCTCGACAATAAGGCACTTTTTGATGTTGATTTATATCAATACCAATTAGACAAAAAATTGTTTGCCCGAAAATTCATCGACAAAAATACGAAGGAAATATTAGGACACAGAATTGCTTTTTTACTCGATGCCAAAGAGCTAAGGCAATACTTTTCGTCCCCTTATTTTCCACTACCCGTTCAACAATCTCGCAGTTATTCTTCAAATAGAGTCATGGCCATGTGCACGGTATCTCGTTATTCATCCAACGAAGCCGTGTTTTGGGAAAACAATGCATCAGGGGCGAGATTTGTCGCCACTCATGCCAATATACATGACATCTACTTTTACGCGATTGACCAATGGTCAGTGAATTATATGGAAAGTTTAAATGCGGAAAAGGTTGCATTCGATACACCAGATGAAGATGGCATCGTCAAAATTGGAAATCAGTCATTCAAACGTTGTTTATATCGACTGGACAGTGCCAATTGGCTATCTCGTCCAGAAGTCATCTCTCTGTTACAAAACGCATAGCAAGACGCTGCGATATCCTTTTAAAAACAGGAGTATGAAAAGGATATAACCAAACTCAGACATATTATTGACATGGTTAACGGTAACACTACCTAACATTAAAATAACAACTACAATTTATGTAGACTCCGGTAAGAATTTAATAATATTCAATTTATTATGAGGTTTATATGTTTGGGGATTACCTGAAGCAACTTAGGGTCGAGGCGGGCCTTACGCAAAAGGAGCTTGCGGTAAAACTAAATTTGATCGACTCAGAATTTGTATCTATTGACTCTGTCACAGTGAGTCGCTGGGAGCGTAATAGCACAGCACCTAACCCGATTAGAGCAGTCAAAGTCTTACGCTCACTGACCAATGATCTTCGTCCGTACTTACTTTCATTGGAGGTTGAAGAAAACAGGACCCAAATCAACAACTATTTGAAAGATCGATACCGTTCTCCTTGGGATGTATTAATGGGTTCCTCTTATCACTCATCAAAAGAAACTGCAGAAGATGACGTAAAAGAGCTCCCCTTATTTGAATCGCGTTCAGAGAAATATGAAGAGGGATTGAAGAACTTTCTCAACAGCATCGGTATTGAAAACGAAGCACTATTCGACTTAGACCTATACCAACATCAGATAGAACACAAAATCTACGGGAAAAAATACATTAATGAAGATTCGGGTAAGCTACTTGGGCACTCTCTCTCTTTCTTCTTTCATGCAGAAGATCTCAATGATTACTTTTGCTCCCCTTTCTTAAAAATCCCGATAAAGAAAACGAAAGCTTATTCTCAAAACAAAAAAATGGCGATTTGCACACTCACCCACTTTTGTTCAGATGAGCCCACCTTCTGGATCGATCATCAAACAGGGATCGATTACCTTGCGAGACACGCAAATGTTCATGATCTTTATTACTACGCAGTCGATAAGCTAACAGCCGATTACATGATCAACATTGGGGCCGAAAAGGTCGCGTTCGACACACCCAATAAGCATGGCATCGTTAAAATCGGCCATGAAAAATACATGCGTTGCTTGCTCAAATTGGATAGTGCGGTATGGCTAACAAGGCCAGAATTATTACTGCTTCTGAAAAACCACTATGCTTAATGTTCAACGACCATAATGTAACGAGCAATTGTTAGTTGGTTCATTTCAATAATAAAAACAAGGTAAGTTTATGTTTGGAGATTATCTAAAGCAGTTGAGAATTCAACATGGATTAACGCAAAGGGAACTTGCCACAAAACTAAATCTATCTAGCCCAGAATTCACCTCGGTTGACTCTGTCACCATTAGCCGCTGGGAAAGAAACGCCACAACCCCAAACTCGGTAAAAGCAATCAAAGTGCTACGACAACTGACTTTGGATCTCAAGCCGTATTTGCTGACAATAGAAGCCCCATCAGAAGGAACGATATTAGATGATATTCTCTATGATCGTTTTCACTCGCAACGTGCGCTACTAATGTCTTCTGAATACGAAGAATTGAAACCTCAGAAAGACACTAAAATCATTGAAGAATCGATGTTCTCGAATGAAACCGCAGATCATGCCAGCCGATTGAAGAACTTCTTTATCAATGCCGATGCACACTACCCTGGTTTGATTGACTTAGACTTATTGAGCTTTCATAAAGAAGATAAAGTTATCGCCAACGTTTACCTAGATGAAGAAAGCCATAAAGTCAGAGGCCACTCCATCTCTTTTTTATTCAAAATAGAAGATCTCGAATCACTCTTTACTAGACCGGAACATACATTACCGTTTAGTTTAGCGAAACCTTATACTGAAAATAGAGAACTCGCACTTTGCTGCCTGAGTCGATACGCCGCAAACCAGCAAGTCTTTATGATGCTTCACCCAACCTTAGTGGATTATCTTGCTGCAAGATCCAACATTACCAGCCTCTACTATTACTCGTTTGATAATCAGTTCTCGGAATACCTTGTCAGCTTAGGGGCCGAAAAAGTGGCCTATGATAGCCCTGATAAATCAGGTTCAGTAACGATAGGTAAAACGGCCTATCGCAAATGCTTACTTAAAATAGATACATCGATATTGTTAGCACAATCTTCAATGATATACCTACTTCACCAACATCAACGTCATAGCAAACGTTGTTAACCAAAACATAAAGACTATCTAAATTAATGTCGTACGATTCATCGCCGCCATTAATTTAGAATAATGACTCTACTGGCAGCCGAATAAGGCTAAGTTCGGCAAATAACCTTAAATAAATATCTAATATACCCATATGAAATATGTTATCTGATATGAACATTTCTCACTTTTAAGATAAGACCAAGAAATAATTTACAGCACGTATAATTGTAAATACATCATCAAGTTTTACTCTAAATTCTCAAAAATGCTGTAATTTCAGCGCTATCCATCCCAAAATTAAGACAAAAAATGCGAGAACTAGGCATCTATTCATTGCTCAATAGCACAAATGCCTTCTCAATTTAATATCAAACATAATACGATTCTTATGATATTTATGAATAAATACGACATGAATATTAATGCATTTTCAACCTCCTATCAGCCGTATCAATTTTAGAAGAAAGGTCGCAAACCGAATATCGTTTATGACCTTAAAACTATTCGGTAGAGGAATGTCATGCACATAACTTAAACGAAGAATAACAATTAGCTATGGACATGTTTTAGATATATGGGAGAAAGTAAGGTGTTCGGGAGTTATCTAAAATCAATAAGAACCGCGTTAGGGTTAACTCAGGAGCAAGCATCGATTAGGCTAAATCTATTAGGTGGTGATTTAGCAAATATAGATTGCGTCACCTTCAGTAGATGGGAAAGAGGCATCACTCAACCAAGCCTTAGTCGACGAGTAAGAGTGCTTCGTGCATTCGAGAATAATTTGCTGCCGTACTTATGTAGCCTAGGGCTAGACTTATCGCTAAAAGAAGATGTCGAGCAATTCGAGCTGTCGCTAAAGCAACGGTATCAGGATGCGATGTCAATCATATCTGGCATTGATTACAACAGTGTACGCCAAGTCGAGCACGAGTACATCGAAGAGGAGGAGCTGAGTCAAAATAATGAGCAAGACTTTATTCATAGTTTGAACAACTTTCACGACCAATTAAAGTCGCTCAATATCAAACACAACCTCTCTTCAATCGATCTGGTCGAATATCAAAAGGATGGCCGCGCGATCGCTTATAAGTACTTATCAAGAGGTAAACTGGTTGGTCATAACATTGGTATGTTTTTTAGCGACCCAACGTTAGAAAACGAAATTGATAGGACAAAGCGAAATCGTCTTCCCATCGATACCATCGATCTGAGATTAACGAAACCATTGAAAGACAAAGGTACATATTCCTACTACGCGATTAGCCAACATTCGAAAAGCGAACGAGTATTTCGCAGGCAATTGCACACTGAGTTTACTTTCCTCGCTCAAAATGCGCATATTCATCACTACTATGCGAGCGTGACCTTAAAGAGCTCTGTTGATGTCATGTTAAAAATGGGATTTAGCGTTGCCGCCTATGAAAGTGAAAATCCTGTTGGTGCAATTAAAGTTGGTTCAAAACGCTATACGCGTGCTGTCATGTACATCGAAACCAGTGAGCTATTTACTCAACCGGAGTTTCTTTACTTATTAACTTGCTGTGGTGTCTGTACGGAGCGCGAATGCGACACATGTCTAGAGCACCCACATTGCATTTGCTGATAATAAACATCGAATAACAAACAGCTCTTCAATTTTTCGCTACGTTAAGGTCAATGTCGACAACGTTTTGCTTCGTCGTTATTGGCCTTCCTCCGAATAGCAACGATCTTGAAAATTCACTAGCCTTTAACGTTCGATAAAGTTTCTATTCTTGCCTTTTTGCTGCAACTTACTTCTCGCGCCGCGTTCGTTGATATCACTATTTGTCGTCATCATATTTGTGATTGAAATAAATTTATAGGCAAATACCATTTTAGCATTCATTAATATGCTTAAGGTTAATTAGGGAACTTACTATAACGTACCAGTTCAATCACTCTTACAAACAAGTGAAAAGCACAAATAGTATCTTTGTTTATTAAATAATTTTCACGTAAGTGCATGAAAATAAAATTACTTAGCAATTTAAGGTTTTTTCATTTCATAGATGCTATCCAAAGTCAGAATACAATCACTATGATCAATCTTTGACGCGCGAAACAGACTTGTTCACAGGTGAAAAGCATGAAAAAGATTCGCTATCCATTCGATTTGCACGGAACGCTATCAATTCGATACAGGGATAAAGTAAACCCGATTTTCCTCGATACCGATGACGATAATCAATCAGTCATCGACATTGATGACTTTGCGGTCAGATCATTTAGCTACGTCTCTGAAGATCGCCTACTTAAAATATCTCTGCAAAAAGCTTTGAACTTAACTGAGATCGCCGATTGCGGTACCGTATTTACAGGAATTGAATTGGAGCAGAATAATATCAAACTAGACATTGTTTATTGCTTGTACAATGCAGGTATTATCAGCTCAAGTATCTCTTACCCATTAGATGATGCCTCCCCTATTCAGTCTATCGCAGTAGCAAAACCTTTGACACTTCACTTAAAGTGACAAGGCAGCCTCATTAATAACAGGCGAAAAAGAAAGCCCTCACTCCTATAAGGAATGAGGGCTTTCTTATGTATTCATCGTATATCGAAACTACGTCTTTCTTGAATCGTCTTCTGTGCTCTCATAGAACGCTCTCTTACGCTCATACATGGCTTCATCTGCCATGGAGAACAAGTTATCAAGAGAGGTCCCCTCGCTTGATGCCCCACCAACTGAGAACTTAACTGGGTGACGCTTATGTTCTGAGAGTTCTATCCACTTGTCTTCTTGCGCAACTTCCAGAGAGAGGGTTAGTGCATCAAGCGCCGTGCTATCAATATTTTTCGCAATCACCGAAAATTCATCACCACCGATTCGGTAAAGCATGAATTCCTCTTTTAATACGGACTTAATCAATTGTGTTGATTTTGCGATTAACAAATCACCACGGTCGTGACCATAGTTATCGTTCAACATTTTTAATCCGTTAATGTCGATGATAATAATCGCTATTGACTTCCATCGCCCGTTTACCAACGACTGGCAAGCGAACTCATAATCTTCATCGAATGCTTTTCTATTTAGACAACGTGAAAGCTTGTCTCGACGAGCAAAATCTTCTAGTTCCAACCAAGAGTAGAGCTGCTTTTTGAATAGTTCGATCAGAATGCGTTCTTCTTCATTCATCTCATACTGACCATAATCGAAATAACCAAGTACGGTTCCTGTGGATGAGCGCATCGTCTTGATCTGCCCTCCCTCTGGATGGCTAAAACTAAACCGCATATCTGAACTTGTTATCAGACGATTCAGCCCAGAGTTAATCACTCCTGGGATAGCATGATAACCAATACCTGCATGACTCGTGGTAAAGTTAATTAAAGTCATTAACTTCTCTTGGTGGGCTTCTTCTCGCGTTAAGTTGACACGCAATTCCGCCGTTTGCTCTTCAACTCGGTGCTCCAACTCTTGGTTAAAATTGGCGAGCTGAGCATTGGTGTCCTGCACTTGCTGGTTAGCTTTCCGTAAATCTTGGTTACGAATCTCCAGTTCATCCATGTGGTTGGTCAATTGTAACCACAACGAATCTAACAAGTTCATCAGTTGGCGGAACTCTTTAAATTGAAAACGTTTTGGTCGTAAGTCTGGGCGAGTGTTGTTTTTAAAACTGCGTACGACGATTTCCATCTCTCGAATGGGACGCGTAAGCCAGCGACTCGCGACCACGGCGATACATAACGTCACCACTAAGGTTGCGATTATGATATTGAGTAGCTGTTGCTTAGACTGCATCAACTCCTGATTACGTGCTACGTTAGACACAGAGTGAATCATCGAAACTTCTAATGGTTCAACAAAGTTGTTGTTCAGCACTTCAATATTGGTTAGATGTCGAGAGGCATCACCCTTCGTTTGACTGACAGAGCCATAATGAAAGTTGACACTTTCTTGTGCGTAAAGGAACGGTTGCGATATCTGAATCAAGTCCTGATACGACACTAATACAACAAGATAACCTTGGGGTTCATATTCGGAATCAGGCAGCAAAGTATATGGCAGCAATGGACTCACAAAAACAAGACCACTTTGACCACCTTTGAGTACCAAGCCTTCATCAAAATAGGTGGTATGAAACATTTTCCCTTGTTTGTATACCGCATCTGCTGCGCGTATTTTTTCTAATAACTTACTGTTTTCCAGATGGTAAACTGACCCGTTGCTCTCATACATCGGCTGCCAGTTTTTGTCTATGATGTACGTAGTACTGACGTTGGTCGCCAACTCTTCAAAGGTTTCAATCATTTGCCAAATGATGCTCGAGTAAAGAACGTTATCCATCCCCTGAACTAACAGGCGATCTTTCGAGTACCAACGCGTTAAATTGGCAATGAAGGTAAGGTCTTCTTTGACGGTTTTCTGAATACCTTGATTGGTATTCTCTAGCTTGATTTCTTTTTGCACTAACAAATCTGCTTGGTGTTTATCAATCATGCTAGTACCTACCCAATAAGCAGGTAACAACGATCCGAGCACCACGATCAACGTTAAGATATTACGCAAACTGATCATGATGAAGACTTCCTGCTTTTATGGATATGCTCGGAATGCTTTTGGATAAATTCAACCACAAACTCAGCGGCGCTTTCTGCTGGCATTCCAGCTTTAAAACGCTTGTAGCCACGAATCAATGCCTCCCATGTGACCGCCATTTCAACCGTACTCGGCATAGCATAAGCGGGGGTTAGCTCTTCATACAAGTCACTGTAATAGGTGGTGTCAGAGTCATACCACTTGCGATTGATAGAACGATTAGTAGAAATCAAGTTTTGGTTGATGATCACATCTTCAATAAACTCTGGTTTTTGTACAATCATCGCCAAGGTTCGCATGGCTTTCTGCTTGGCAGGGTTGGCCATCGCCTCCTCGTTAAACGCCAACACTTTACCGCCACTTAAAGAATGCATGTGATGATTGTTGTAGGTAGGCAAACTGCTGATTTTCAGTTCTTTAGAAAAATGTTGTTTTAGCTCGCCCAGAGCCCAATCACCATCGATAAGATAGGCGACTTCCCCTTCAATAAACTGCTGGCGAGCTTGCTCTTGAGAGTAGTTATCTTTGACAACTCCTTCTTGGGGCAACTCACCATAAAATCTAAGCGCCGCCGCTAGCGCACCAACATCAATATCGGTCACCGGTTTTGAGCGATGCTCCGAAAACATAGGTACAAACGACATTAAAAAGTACATGTTTGGATATTGCATCGCGAGCGTCGTTCTTCCCTGCTCAGCTTCTTCGAGTAGCTCTTCCCACGTCGGTTCAAGATCTTTGGTTAGCTTTGTGTTCACGTACAACACAAGGTGGTTACCCAAACCTAAAGGCACACCATAAATGGCATTATCTACCGTTACCAATTCCAGAGCTTTGGGCTCAATGCTCTTTTCTTCTATCCAACTGCTAGGAATCTTAGCCAAATCAAAGTAGTCATGCAGCCCAAGGAAGTCTGACGGCACCCAAATGACATCCGGTACGGTAATGCCAGTTTGCTTGGCCAATAACAATTCAGAGCGGATGTTGTTTACATCAAACTCTCTGATCGCCAATGTGTTTCCTGTTTGCTCTTCAAAACGTTCGTTGATTTCAGCAACCGTCGAATATTCAATGCCGCTCCATACTTGGATCTCCTGAGCAACAGTCAGGTTAGAGAAGCAAAGCAGTAAGGTTAAGCAGAGGTTTCTCACTAGAATTCTCGAAAATAGATGGTGTTACAAAGATAGCGAACCAATGTTGGTTATTCAAAACCGTCCAATGGTTCTGTGCGAACGATTCCATTAGAAAACGATCCTGTAGAAAGTAAAAAGCGCCGCTATTGCGACGCTTTGGAGGATTATATCACAGGTCTGGATTAAGCATACTCTTGCTCAAAGTTGCGCATAAAGTCGACCAACGCTTGCACACCTTCTAACGGCATTGCGTTATAAATTGAAGCACGCATACCGCCAACCGCGCGGTGCCCTTTTAGTGCTTTTAGACCTTTAGCGTCCGCTAATTCAAGGAATGTTCCGTCTAACTCTGGCTTTGCCAGTTGGAATGGGACGTTCATTAAAGAGCGGTTCTCTGGATGCACACCGTTACGGTAAAAATCAGACTGGTCGATATAATCATAAAGCAGCGCCGCTTTCTCACGGTTCACTTGTTCAATAGCTTTAACACCACCCTGCGCTTTTAGCCATTTGAAAACTAGACCAGATAAATACCAAGCAAACGTTGGGGGTGTGTTGAACATAGACTCTTTTTCTGCCAGCACTTTGTAGTCCAAAATGCTTGGTAGTACTTCTTTCGCTAGACCAAGCAGATCATCACGAACAATAGCAATCGCGATTCCTGATGGGCCGATATTCTTTTGCGCGCCTGCATAAATCACACCGTATTTCGATACGTCAATTTCTCGCGAGAGAATCGTTGAAGACATATCCGCAACAATCGGTTTGTCGGTCACTGGTAGATCATTAATTTCAATACCATCAATGGTCTCGTTGGGACAGAAATGCACGTACGCTGCGTCAGGGGCAATTTTCCACTCTGTTGCAGGTAGTACGGCCGTTTTACCATCAATCACTGTCTTCGCGTTGAAAACATCTGGTTCACAGTATTTTTTGGCTTCTGCCACTGCACTTTCAGCCCAGTAGCCACCATCGATGTAAGTCGCAGTTTCTGCATCACCTAATAGATTAAGCGGAACAGCGGCAAACTGAGCACGAGCACCACCTTGGCAAAATAGTACTTTGTAGTTACTTGGGATATTAAGAAGATCACGAAGGTCTTGCTCTGCTTCTTCCGCAACCTTGATGAACTCTTTACTACGGTGACTGATTTCCATCACTGAAGTTCCAAGATCTTGCCAATTAATTAGCTCCTTTTGTGCTTGCTGCATGACTGCTTTTGGCAGACCTGCTGGCCCTGCACTGAAGTTAAATACGTTGTCCGTATTTTGTTCCATGATGCTCATTGCTCCTGCTAAGTAAGTATGACGAAATTAATATCATGTTTTCGTGGGGATAAAAACAACAAAAGAGGTCTTACGACCTCTTTTTAATCTGAAAAAGCTAAAAACTTACGTTGTAAACTTGCCTATTGCATCAATGCAGGCATAAGCAAAGCGATTAAAGGAAACTCTTGTCCATTTTCGAACTTCAGTTTCCCATCAGAAATTTGTGCTTTCAATTGGTAGCCGTTGTCTTTTTTCTCGATAAGTTCCATCACCATCAGCTCATCCACGCTTTCTTGGATGAATGGGTAAAGATCCACAAGCTCATCAGAGAAATAAGTGCTTAACGAACCACTTGTTGCCGTCATTAACTTCATTGGGTCTTGAGTGATATTGTCCGTTCCTTCTGGTACAGACAGTTGCCATTCGTTACGGAATTTACCTTCACCAAACGCAAGAGAAAGCTCATTCACTGACAATTTAAAGCCCTTGCTAAACAACGTATCAATGTGAGGAAGTAACGTTTGGATTTCTTGCTCATCTAGCATTGGCGAGTTTTGATAGATAGACATAATCTGATCAAACGATTGGCTGTCAACATCGGCGATTGAAAAGTCCAACTTAAAGTTGTCGACATCTGTCCCATCCGTCAAACGCAGTTGGTTGGCTTCTAGGTTCAATTTACTGTTGAGTTTGTCGCCAGTTTCATTAAGAGAAGTGTTACCGTTGTATGTCGCGTTCTCAATCATAAACATCGGAGCAAGTTGCGCATCAACGACATCCAGCTTCTGCAATGAGAACGTTTGTTCGCCTAACCAGTACCCCTTTGCTTGTTTACCTTTCCCTTGACCAGTCAGTTCGGTTAAATGAATTTCTTCGCCGTTTTCAAAATCCACTTGTACTGAAGGCACTGAAACTTGATAGTTCAGATCACCAAGCACCGTCACGTCACCAGTGATTTGTAATGGGCTCGTCGATAATGACATTCCTTGAGCATCGTTTTGATAGTTCCAGCTATCCAAATCTAAGGTAAAGGCAGTATTACCGTTTAGTTGGGTTTTACTGTGCATCGTAAGTGGTAGGAAATCAACGTCCACCAGCTTAGAGTCCGCCGTAAGGCTGGTTAAACCGTGAGATAAGTCACTCGTAACATCGAAAGTTGTTGGCAAACCATCACGCTCAAGTTGAGTTTTGATATCTGGGTCAACCACGGTGTAACGAGTAAGGACAACCGAAGAAAGGTAACCGCGGTCGTATTTCACGATCTCGCCCTTCACCATGTCATCATTCATGTTTGCAATACCATCTTCAATGATGGTTTGACCAATCTGCCCAACCGCAAGTGGCCAACAAAGCGCAAGAGAAATGGCACCACCGATGGCACCTATTTTTTTAAGATTTTCCATAATATCACTTATTGAGTATTTGTGCTCAGTCTAACCCAAACCCTAAGCGGATAAAACATTGAGTTAAATCAGACTATTGATGGTTATTTTAGTTCATTAATCGAGAACAATACTCAGCTCTCAACCATTGCGGTGTTTAATTGATATGTTGTTTGTGCCAAGTTTTAACCGGAGCTCAAACACCTGTGAACCGTTACGCTGTATTGTGCCTCGACAATAATCCTATCAGCGCTGAGCAATTTCGATTGGAGTTGTCCGCCTTTTCAAGCAAATTTGATATTCTCTCTGTCGAATCCATAGAAGAAGCGCAGAGCGCACTCGAATACCTAGAAGAAAGAGAGCAAACCGTTGCTCTAGTCATCGCGAGTCACCACGCACACTTTAATGGTGTTGATTTTCTTATAGGTCTAGACCGAAAACCTCACACGCAAAACGCTCGGAGAATACTGATCAGTTGTTCATCCGATATCGAAGCTATTTTAACGGCGGTAAACGAAGGGCGTCTCGACCACTGCTTGACCAAACCTCTACCCGATAAAGTTCTTTTCAATACTGCCCAAAAAGAATTGACTCAATTTATCCTTCGTCACGACAAAGAAGATTTGCTCAGCTATAGCCAAATTCTCGATCAGCACAAGTTGTTACGTGCGCATATTGAAAACCAAATGAGTAACTATCAGGCGGGCTTTTTGAATGATTACCATGCCCTCTCTGATAGTGAATTGGCAGAGCAAGTGATTAGCGCGTTGCAATATTTTTTCACCCAAGATGACGATAGCGAAGCATGCCGAACCTACTCACCCGAACACTTACTAACGGTAGAGGGAGAGCCAAACAGCTTTCTATGGTTTATCACCAGTGGCGAGGTAGCCCTTTATAAGCGAGACGAACTTGGTATGCAACGTGAGGTCGTTCGCCACTCAAAAGGCAACATCGTAGGTGGCATGTCGTTTGTTACTGGAGAAAGCTCCTTCTCGACAGCGTTAACACTGACCAAAACAGAAGTCATAAAACTGGACAGAAAAGTGTTCCGTAAGGTGATGCAGAGTGATTCTAATTTGCTACCACTGTTTACTAATTTGCTCCTTCGTCACTTTAACCGCCGATTACAACGCAGTATCAATACCAAGTTGAAGCTACAAAAAACCTTAGAATCATTAGAGTCTGCTCATCAACAATTAATTGAACGTGAGAAGATGGCCATGCTCGGCCAATTAGTCGCTGGCGTAGCGCACGAGCTCAATAACCCAATCGCTGCGATATTGCGTGGCGTCGAAAATCTAACCCATACGCTAGAAGAATTACTCACCAAACTCCCAACTGACGACATTCAAGAAAAAGGCGTAGAACTGCTCATTCATACCCAAAAAGCCAAGCCGGCCTCAACAGCAGAACTTAGGGAACGAGTGAAACAACTCAACCATTACCTACCCGACCGCGCTTTAGGGAAAAAAGTGGTCAATCTAGGATTAGAATCAGACTTGGCCTTCATCGATAAACTCAATCGCCAAGAACCGGCGTCACTGCGCTCATTGGGAACGTTAGAACAATATCACCAAGTAGGCGCATCACTTCGCTCGATCAACGTCTGCGCCGCCCGTATTGCCGACATGGTTAAGAGCTTAAAAGGTTACGCTCGTTCAGATGATGAAACACTACACTATGCTGACCTTCATGAAGGCATAGAAGATACATTGGTCATCTTCGAGAATCGCCTCAAATTGCATCAGGTCGCGACAGATTATGCGAGCTTACCCAACACGTTGTGTCAGCCTATCGCGTTACAACAAGTGTGGACAAACCTCATTTCCAACGCAATTGACGCATTCCCAGAAAAAGGGAGACTCAGCATTCAGTCGCAACTAATCGAAAAAAACCATCAACCTTATGCTGTGATTTCGTTTAAAGACAACGGATGCGGCATTCCTGAACAACAGAAGAAAGCGATTTTCGAACTTAACTTTACAACAAAGAAAGAAGGTAACTTTGGCTTAGGTATCGGGCTTTCAATTTGCCAGCAAATCGTGGCAAGCCACAATGGTTGGATTGAAGTGGATTCAGAGTTGAACCATTTCACCTGCATGAAAGTTTGGCTACCTATCACATCAGAAGGAGATGAAACATGACGAAATATCTGATTTTGTGCGTGGATGACGAAAGAGAAGTCTTGGATAGTGTCCTTCAAGATCTCATGCCCTTTGAAGATAACTTTGTTGTCGAGGGTGCAGAGTCTGTCACAGAAGCGAAACAGGTGATAGAAGAAATGACCGACGAAGGCGTTCGTTTGGCTCTCATTCTTTGCGACCATATTATGCCAGAACAAACTGGTATCAGCTTTTTGATTGAGTTGAGTCAAAATAGCGACACTCGATCTGCACGTAAAATTCTGCTCACAGGACAAGCCGGGCTAGAAGATACCGTAGAAGCGGTGAACCACGCCAGTTTAGACTACTACATCGCAAAACCTTGGAAAGGCGAAGCGCTTCGAGAGGCGCTTGTGTCGCAACTGACTGCTTTCATGATAGAAAACGACGATAACCTTTTATCATGGACTGCAATTCTAGATTCCGAAGCCATTTTGAACGCTATGGCAAAACGACGCAGTAGCTTTGGTGAATAACCGCTCCCGATAGAAAACGCGGACAGATAAAGAGAATCTGGCGCGTTTTTTGCTGTTAAGTTGGCACAATTGAGTCAATTGACAAAACATCGACACATTTTTGTTGGTCGTAGACCTTCGTTTTTATTATGATGTCGAACAAATCAGATTACGGTTCAAGTGGTTACTTGGATCCATGGAACTATAAGACAAGGTTTATCGTTAGTTATGCGTAAAACACTATTAGCCGCTGCCCTTTTGTTGGCATCTAGCCAAGCTCTAGCTGCGAACGATTACAACGCTCCAGCAACAATGAGCAACTTTAGCTACGACTACATGGAAGCTCGTATCGGTGCAAGCCCAGTAACATTCGGTGCTGGTTTCAGCAAATCAATTCACCCAAATGCGCACATCATTGCTCGCATCGACTCTGAATTCGATGGTGATTTCGATTCAGCAGCGGGTTTTGGTTTCCACTCGCCACTAAACAACTGGGCTGATCTAACAGGTGCAATGCTAATGCGTGTTGTACAGCCTTCAAACTCAAGCAGTACTGATGTTGGTATGGAACTTAACCTTGGTGTTCGCCAATGGCTTGGTCCTCAACTAGAAGTGGGTGGTAAAGCTGGCTACGTGTCAATCGATAACGATGACGATTGGATTGGTTCTGTTTACGCTCGTTTCCACTCTACAGAGCTATTCTCTCTAGGTGCAGAAGCGCGGATTAATGATTTCTATGGTGATCAAGTGATGTTCACCACTCGCTTCAAGTTCTAATCTCAAGTTGATTGAAATCTAACTGAAGCCGAAAAACAAAAACCGAGGTACTCACCTCGGTTTTTTTGTTCTTAATTATTGATTCGTTGCAATGACTAACTCGAATGAAGTGGCTAAAAGCATCCAACTTCCTTTTGTCGCTTTCAACGCTCACTTTTATGACTCGCTGACTTCATCTAAGACGAGTCAATCATCGTGAAACTAAATAAGCTTACTCACACATTGCCAGTAGCTGCTTTTTACGTGGCTCTTGGATAAGTTTCCAATGAACGCCGTCAATTGCACCAGCAAATTTCCATAAAAGCTTCACGTCGACATCACTGCCGTACGCAACTCTTACTTTATTGAATACTTCCACTGGGCCAAGTTCCAAAAACGTCTCTACGTCATCGATTCCTGCTTTTTTCACCATACGTTCTAACGTCAGTTGCATGTTTGGCAGATCACGTAGGCGTCTACTGGCTGAGGACTTTTGGTATTTACGTTCCTTAATTGAACAATCTATAGATTTTTGTAACAACGTATCAAGACCAGCAAAGCCAGCATCGAATAAGTCTGTTACGTCATAGTAGTTAACTGTTGCCGTCGTTTGTTTTTTGACGTGCTTATATTTTTCACAGTTAAGTTGAGTAAATTCTGCGTCGAGTTCGTCTCCGCCGCGCAAGTAGCAACAGTCGTTACTTACAAGAGCAAACATAGCGTCATTGCTAAATAAACCAATGCCGCCGAACATTGAACGTTTCTGATACTCACTAAAATTGCTTACATAGTTAAAAAAAGCTTGGTCTGTCATGTCCATTGACCTCTTTAATCTGAATAAATTACCCCGATTAGCGATGTCACCAGATGAACAGCAGCTTAGTGCGAATTATAAAATGTCGATATGTTGGCGATATTTTTGTGAATTGCGCTCACCAACTGCCTTAATCATACTTAACGTTGAAAAATAAGTTAGGATCTATGTCACATATGCCAAAGTACAAATTCCACATACGTGATTAGTTTCACATTTACCCATCCTAAAGCGATGTTTTTTTGACACAATCACTGCCAAAAACCAAACGCCATGGTGATTAATACAGCAATTGCGAGAGTCAAACCTGTATTTAATTGATTACTAACATACTGTGAGGGTACACTGTACGAAAGCTCTCTAGCACAGCGTCGTAATGGAACATCTATCATTTTTTTGGCTACCAAATAATAAAGATAAGCTTATAAAAGCATTGGAATCTGAGTTCGCTCAACTGGTAGAACAATCCATTTCTACCGGTAAAATATCCCTTCCTCCAATCCCTGATGTCGTACTTAAAATTCAGCAGCTTTGTACTGAAGAACATACAACGATTGCCGACATTGCTAATGCCCTACTCGAAGATCCGGGGCTTGCTGCTGTCGTTGTTCGTGTCGCTAACTCTGTTATCTTTAACCGCCGCAATATCACCTGTAATGATCTCACGACCGCGGTTTCACGCTTAGGTATCCTGAGGGTAAGAGATATCGTTACCGCACAAGCTATTGAACAATTAAAGCACTCGGTGAACTTAACCAAAGAATGCAATGCCATCTTAGTAAAGAGCGCAGCGGTCTCCCGTGAGCTTGGTGCAGCAATGGTATTGGTGGTTCAAGAGTTTAAAAAACATGAGCCCGCTACCTATGGGCATCTCGAGCAAGAGAAAGCCTTACTTGTTGGCTTACTTGCAGATATCGGTTTGTTCTGCCTTATCAATGAATACCACCTGTATCTTGATAGAGGGAATTACCTCGATTCTGATATTGCTTTGCAAATATTCCAAACTCGCTGCTCTGCAACCAGTAAACTCGTGCTTGAGAAATGGGGCTTCGACAACGATTTCCGTGAAGTGTCTTCAAACGAAAAATATCAAACTTCCCGTCCAGAAGTGAGCTATCTGGATATCGCCCGCATTGCAAACCATTTACTGATGTTCCGTAATCAGGATGAGCGAATTGAAGAACACGAAGTAGAATTTAATTTAACTGGTGCAGAAGTCTTGTATGAACTCAGCAATATGAGTGATACTGACTTCCAAAGTGAAATTAAAGAAGTTCTCAGTGCCAGCGGCCTTTAATCTCCCGATACATCAAATCCAGCCACGTTAAAGCTCAAATAGTGTTTTGATTCGTTTATACGTGGCTAAGTTATTCTGCTTACCTCATAAAGGAATCATTGAGTTTTATGTTCTCAGGGATGCTATTTATCTTCGCCCCATTGGTGGTGGGCTATTTAATTCCAATTTCTCGAGCTTCGATGTTGGAGAAAATCAACAAGTCGACCTCATACCTCATTTACGTCATTCTTTCTTTGATGGGTTTGAGCCTTGCGGCATTGGACAACCTTGGTAGTAATTTACAAACTATTCTTCTTTACGCTGGCACATTTTTCGCCTGCCTGAGCGTATGCAACCTACTCGCTTTACCTTTGGTCGATAAGCTGCTTCCTTTGCAAACCGATCAGAATCAAAAGAAAATTCCTCTTTCGTCCATGGCTTTAGAGTCAATCAAACTTGTCGTTGTTGTGGGTGGTGGCCTAGTTGCTGGCTTGTTTCTTCCTATTGGTTTGTCTTGGGTGGACACAGCGAGCGAGTGGATTTTATTCCTTTTGCTTTTCTTTATCGGCATTCAACTACGCAATAGTGGTTTGACGCTTAGACAAATCCTACTCAACAAGCAAGGTATGGCGATTGCGACAGTGATCATTGCAACGTGTATGCTTGGCGGCGTAATTGCTGCAATGATTTTGGATCTTCCTCTTTATCAAGCTTTGGCGATGTCTTCTGGTTTTGGCTGGTATTCACTGGCTGGCATTTTGATGGGTGACGCCTTTGGGCCTATCTTTGGCGGCGCTTCTTTCTTAATTGAGCTGATGCGTGAATTGGTCGCGTTGATTGCCATTCCACTACTTATTCGCAGTTATCCATCTACAGCAATTGGCTACGCCGGCGCGACGGCGATGGACTTTACCCTACCCGTCATTCAAACCACGGGCGGTGTTCGATGTGTACCTGTTGCCATTGTAAGTGGCTTTATCTTGAGCTTATTAGTGCCAGTTATGATGCTTTTCTTTGTGTCTCTTGCTAGCTAGATCTCAGGAATATTCATTAACATCCATTACAATACGGCAAAAATTCAAATACCCAAGTAACCTCAAAATGCTCAATTCGAAGAGAATTTTCTGGTTCACCGCTTTGTTATCGAGCCCTTTAATTTTTAACTCTTGGATCGGTAATCAGTGACAGGCAAGGCATATGTCTATTGGGGTTACAAAGGGAATACAACCAAAAGGAATAATAATGAAACGCTTTGTCGTTGCGGCGCTCCTCGCTACAAGCTCAACTTTTACTTTTGCTGCTGATCAGCAATGTCTTGCAACTAAATACGATGGCTACATTGATGCTTCCCTACAGTGGTATCAAGATCTCGTAGACCTAACCGTGACTCAATACCCTGACTTAAACGAAGTTAGCCAATGGTTCTTAGAAGGCCGTAAGCACCACTTCGAACTCAACCGTGAAGCAGTACATTATTTTCTAGAAAACGATCCAAGCCGAGTAGCAACAGAGCAACCGGTTGAAGCATGGTTGAAGCTAGAACAACACGATGTGAAGCAACTGGCGACACGCAGTGATGCCCTAGGTGAAGCGGCGAAGAAAACCTTCAGCGATCGTCAATCTGCTAACCATCCAAAGAACTACGACCTACGCTCAGCGTTTGCTGACTTGCTAAGCCATCCAAAACAGATCGATTCTGCGCTTAACAAGTATAACCAATCAATTGCTAAGATTGAAAAGCAGAAGTGTGAGTAAGACCCCGCCTAAAGTTTCATTTCAGCAACATGGGTTTCAATAATTAAAACGGGACTTTGCGCCCGTTTTGGTTTAGATTGTGCCGCTCGCATTACCAAAATAACTACAAAGATTCTTTGCTATGGTTAAGGAACAAAAAACCGCTGACGTTAGCTTCGAGAGCTTGTTAAAGATCTTCACGATTCCTGAAGGTCCAGATTCCACGTTGACGAAAATTGATGAAAGTCTTTCCCAAAACTTAAATCAATTCCTTCGTGAACACATCGTGGCAGAAGAAAAGCCTTTACGTGAAATCGAGAAAGACTTTTCTTCTGCTCAGATTCCTGAGCAACCTGAGTTTGTATCAGACCATACCGAGCACCTATTAGATACCTTAGTATCTCACTCGGTTCACACCTCTGCACCAAGCTTTATTGGTCACATGACTTCTGCCCTGCCGTATTTTTTAATGCCGCTGTCGAAAATCATGATTGCCTTAAACCAAAACTTGGTGAAGATTGAGACCTCAAAAGCTTTCACTCCACTAGAGCGTCAAGTGCTAGGCATGCTACACAGCCTTATCTACAGTCAGGACGAAAAGTTCTACCGTAAGTGGATGCACAGCGCCAAACATTCTCTAGGTGCATTTTGTTCTGGCGGTACCATTGCCAACATTACTGCGCTTTGGGTTGCTCGCAACAAAGCATTGAAAGCAGATGGTGCATTCAAAGGTGTAGAAAAGGAAGGCCTTTTCAAAGCGATGAAGCACTATGGCTACGAAGGTCTTGCGATCTTGGTATCAGAGCGTGGCCACTATTCACTTAAGAAAGCCGCCGATGTCCTTGGTTTAGGCCAAGATGGCTTAGTTGCCGTCAAGACAGATGCCAACAACCGTATTGTTGTCGATGACCTCAAGGCAAAAATCACGGAGCTTGAAGCACAAAACATTAAGCCGATCGCTGTTGTTGGTGTTGCAGGTACGACCGAAACGGGTAGCGTAGACCCCCTAGCCCAAATTGCCGAAGTTTGTGCACAGCATAATTGCCACTTCCACGTGGATGCAGCTTGGGGTGGTGCGACACTAATGTCGAACAATCATCGTCATCTACTCGGTGGCGTTGAGCTTGCTGATTCAGTCACGATTGACGCGCACAAACAACTGTACATTCCTATGGGTGCAGGCATGGTTCTGTTTAAAGATCCTGACGCAATGAAATCCATCGAGCATCACGCACAGTACATACTGCGCAAAGGATCGAAAGATCTTGGCAGCCATACGCTTGAAGGCTCTCGTTCTGGAATGGCGATGCTAGTTTACGCAGCCATGCACATCATTAGCCGCCCAGGTTACGAACTGCTTATCGATCAGAGTATTGCAAAAGCGCGCTATTTCGCCGATCTTATCAAGCAACAAGAAGATTTTGAACTGGTCTCTGAGCCTGAACTTTGTTTACTGACCTATCGCTATTTACCAACTCACCTACGAGCAGCACTGGAAAAGGCACAGGGCACGCAAAAAGAAAAATTGAACGAACTGATCAACCAGCTCACTCAATTTATTCAGAAGCGACAACGCGAAACTGGTAAATCCTTTGTCTCTCGTACTAGGCTGAATCCAGACCAATGGCAACGTATGAATACCATCGTATTTCGTGTTGTGCTGGCGAACCCTTTAACTACGAACGACATATTGAATGCTGTTCTAGATGAGCAACGTGAAATTGCTCAACAAGCACCAAGCTTGATGGCTAAGATTGAAGAAACTGTCGAAGACATTCTCAATTCTTAAGCGCCAATGTGAGTTACATCAAATTGAAAATTTCTTTCTTTTTGGTGTAACTCAAACATCATTATTGTGCCACTAGAGCAACATACCTTCGATCCCACATCCAATTCTGTAGTTTTTACAACATTTTGTTTGAGGCTTGTCAAATTCTCACGAAATAGTAACCGTATTTGTTTTAGCCAGATAAAGGATCGGGTTTATACTGAATTTATGGCGCTGGTCGTTTTCGTTAACGCCCCTCTCGACCGAGAAACTTTGTGTTTCTACCCGTTAACAGAGCCAGCGAGTTGTTCTCTATACCCTCGTGAACACTATGAATACATTAGAAAAAATTCAAAAAAACCTGGAGAATTTCAGTAAGTCAGAGCGCAAAGTTGCGGAAGTAATTATGGCGTCTCCACAAACTGCAATTCATTCAAGCATTGCAACGTTGGCGAAAATGGCTGACGTGAGTGAGCCAACTGTTAACCGTTTCTGTCGACGTCTGGATACCAAAGGTTTCCCAGACTTTAAATTGCACCTTGCGCAAAGCCTTGCCAATGGTACGCCTTATGTAAACCGTAATGTTGAAGAAGACGACGGTCCTGATGCCTACACCCACAAGATTTTTGAATCGACAATGGCGTGTTTGGATGTAGCGAAGAATAGCCTTGACGCGATGCAAGTGAATCGTGCCGTGGATCTTCTTACTCAGGCAAAGCGTATCTCATTCTTTGGTCTTGGCGCTTCTTCTGCGGTTGCGCGGGATGCACAAAACAAATTTATTCGCTTTAACATCCCAATTACTTGCTTCGAAGACATTGTAATGCAACGTATGAGCTGCATTAACTGCAGTGACAACGACGTAATTGTGTTGATTTCTCATACCGGACGAACCAAGAGCCAAGTTGAGATTGCGAATCTAGCTCGTGAGAACGGCGCAACTGTTATTGCAATTACAGCCAAAGATTCGCCACTAGAGAAAGCAAGCTCACTGGCGATTACATTAGATGTACCGGAAGACACTGACGTATACATGCCTATGGCCAGTCGTGTAGTTCAAATGACCGTCATTGATGTACTTGCAACGGGCTTTACGCTTCGTCGTGGTACTGGGTTCCGTGAGAACCTAAAGCGAGTAAAAGACGCGCTAAAAGATAGCCGTTACGACAAGCTAAGTCAGTACTAATAGAGATACGAAGGGGAGCTTAATTGCTCCCCTTTTTTTGTACAGATAACCGCATTCGCTATCTCAGTCAATCGTTGACACTAGAGAGATCTGAGTGTGATTCAAGAATTTCAACTGAACTAGCATGAAGCTTGCTTTCTTCCATGCATTCCCCGCTACAATCGCACACTTGACGTAAGATATAGACTAATCGGTCTTGATTGAGCGGAAGAGGATTTCCTTTAATAGCAACGGACATGAGGGCGTCATCGGCCACTTGTTCAAAAGAGGTTTGGCAAACTCCAAACTTACCAAGATGAGGCAACTCAAGTTTATCGAGCACCATTTTCACCCATAGCACACCGTCATGTTCATTAGCATTCGTTCTATCCGTGACAAGTTGTGCCAACCTCCTATAGCGACTGATCACATCCGCTCTGCCCGCTTGCTTTGCTGCCTTTATGTTCTCTTGCATTACGTGCGGCGCCAACCTTGCAGTAATCACACTATGGGGGGCATCTAACTTTCCACCTAATGCCGAAGCTAAACCATGCGCAGCACCTAGTTTAGCATTAGTGATCGCCATACCTCCCAACAAGGCTGCGAAAGACAAATCTGATCTCGCCTTATGATTATCTTGCTTACAACCAGCTATGACAGAGCGGCTTAGCCGTCTGAGCCCCTCTTCGCACACCATGTCAGTTAAAGGGTTAGGGTCACCGCAGACATACGCTTCCATCAAATGAGTGAAAACATCCATCGCTCCCCTTCCAGATGTGTATTGATCCGTACCATAAGTTAAGGTGGGATCCACAATAGCGACATCCGCTAACATCTCCGGACTGCGTAAACTAACCTTGACTTGGTCTTGCCCAGATTTGAGCACTGCGTTACGAGTCACTTCGGAACCTGTGCTTGCCGTGGTAGGGATAGCAATAAAATGAATCGGGTTGGTTTTTAGTGGGACGTTTCGACCAACAACTTCAACGTAGTCATACACATCCCCTTGATTTGGGATAATAGCAGCGAGCGCTTTCCCCATATCAATCACGCTGCCTCCCCCAATGGCAACGACTATATCCGGCTGAAACTTTCGTCCTAGAATGGCAGTTTCTTCCACCATGGTGATATTAGGCTCACCATTTATAGCGACATGCTGATAACGCATATTCTGCGCTTTAAGATAATTAATGATCGGTGTGGCACGTTGCGTGTCTTTACCTGTCACCAGTAATACGCTGTAGCCAAATTGATTGATTACAGACAACGAAGATTGAAGCGCCCCTTCGCCGAAGATAATCCTTGTTGCAGTCATAAACTGAAACATACACTTCCTCCCCAAAACAACAACTCAGACTAGATTGCTATGCTTTGCGCAAAAAAAAGTTGACCGAGTGCACCTTGCCGCCATTAACCCTTCAAAATGTGTGTTTTTATGCGTCACTTCACAGAGTTTGCTAAGCCCAAAGATCGATTAACTTTTGTTCTAAAAGTGACTTTTCTTGGCTTTAAGCTTAGTGCGTGTTTAGTTTTTATACGATAGATTTCGCCTATCGAAACAAGAGGCATTTGCTGCTTTATTTCCGGTTCTGGATCGGGCATAGTTGTCTCAACATACGAGAGCGAATCGCAGCATTGACGTTTTCGTTCGCTTTCAATAAGAATAGATTTAGGAGAAATAAGATTATGTTCGTAGTTATCTTTGGTCGCCCTGCATGTCCTTTCTGTGTACGTGCTAAAGAGCACGCTGAAACACTTAAGGCAAAACGTGATGATTTCAACTACCGTTACGTAGACATCCACGCTGAAGGTATTTCTAAAGCTGACCTAGAGAAAACAGTTGGTAAGCCAGTAGAAACTGTTCCTCAAATCTTCATCGACCAAACGCACATCGGTGGTTGTGATGACTTTGAAGCTTACGCAAAAGAGCACCTAGGTCTATTCGACGAGTAATTCGAATAACTGAATTTTTAAAAAGCCGCTTAGCGGCTTTTTTATTATGTATTCAAATTGTTACTCCCCTACGTCAAGTAATAGTAAAACCTAAAAAAATTCACTTATCTTTTTGCTATATTTAGTTACAATTCGCAATTCTTAATCTTTTTCTTTGGCACACACTTTACCGAGCCACACAGTGAACATAGACGTCGTACATCTTCTTGAACAAAACCCCATTCTTCTAATCTTCGTCGTATTAGCAATTGGTCTTGCCATTGGCAAAATTCGCTTTGGAAAGCTGCAGTTAGGCAACTCTATTGGCGTGCTCATTACCTCGCTTATCATGGGACACCTCGGCTTCTCATTTAACGCAGAAGCGCTAACGATTGGCTTTATGCTGTTTATCTACTGTGTAGGTATCGAAGCTGGGCCTAACTTCTTCGGTATCTTCTTCCGAGATGGTAAGCATTACTTCATTTTGAGCATGACCGTGTTGGTCTCGGCTGTCGGCTTAACTTATTTCTGTAGCCATTATATGGGCCTAGATTTTGGCTTATCTGCCGGTATGATGGCGGGTGCCCTTACCGCAACGCCTGTTCTGGTAGGTGCACAAGATGCATTAAACTCTGGTCTTGCTACCATTCCGCGGAACATGGATTTTTCTCTCGTATTAGAAAATCTATCGGTTGGTTATGCCATGGCTTATCTGGTCGGTTTGATCAGCATGATCATGTTTGCCAAACTGCTGCCTAAATTGCAAAAACAAAACCTATCCGACTCAGCTCAACAAATCGCACAAGAACGCGGCTTAGGGAGTTCTAGTCAAAGAAAGGTGTATTTACCCATTATCCGTGCGTACCGTGTTGGCCCTGAGCTGATTGACTGGACAGATGGTAAGAACCTTCGTGAGTTGGGCATTTACCGCCAGACGGGTTGTTACATAGAACGTATTCGTCGTAACGGCATTCTTGCCCACCCAGACGGTGATGCAATCCTGCAAGAAGGTGACGAAATCGCACTAGTAGGCTTCCCAGACAGCCATGCGCGTCTTGACCCTAGCTTCCGCAACGGTAAAGAAGTATTCGACCGAAACCTGCTTGACCTTCGAATAGTCGAAGAAGAGATCGTGGTTAAGAGCGATGCCATTGCAGGCAAACGCTTGTCTGATTTGAACCTATCTGAATTCGGCTGTTTCTTAAACCGCGTAGTGCGTGCTCAAATTGAAATGCCGATGGATTTAGACATTGTTCTCGCTAAAGGTGATGTCCTTCAGGTGAGTGGTGAAAAGAGCCGTGTACATGGTCTCGCTGAGAAAATCGGTTTCATCTCGATCCACAGCCAAATGGCAGATTTGCTCGCGTTTTGTAGCTTCTTTATTCTGGGCATTATGTTTGGCTTGGTGACCATGACGTTTGGTCAAGTGTCATTCAGCTTAGGTAATGCAGTCGGCCTATTACTTTCAGGCATCACGCTGGGCTTCCTACGAGCAAACCACCCTACTTTCGGTTATGTTCCGCAAGGGGCGTTAAATATGGTCAAAGATTTAGGTTTGATGTTCTTTATGGTCGGAATAGGCTTAAGTGCTGGTGGCAAGATGTTCGAACACTTAACTCAAGTTGGTCCACAGATCATTGGTTTAGCATTTATTGTAAGCGTAGTGCCGGTTGTTCTTGCATATCTAGTTGGCGCTTACGTGCTTAAGATGAACCGTGCCCTACTCTTTGGTGCTATTATCGGAGCTCGTACGTGTGCTCCAGCAATGGACGTAGTAAACGAATACGCTAAGTCGACAATTCCTGCACTTGGTTACGCAGGTACGTACGCGATAGCCAATATCTTGATGACCCTAGCTGGTACCATTCTGATTATTCTGAGTTAATCACAATGAATGAGCGTTACAGATCAGTTAGCGCTCCTTATTCAAAGATTCTAGACAGAAAAAAGGCACTCATTGAGCGCCTTTTTCAATTCCGCTAGAAACGATTAGATTTGTGTGAAATCTGTTTCTACTGCTGGGTTCACGTCTGCTTCGTAATCCACACCGTCAACACCAAAGCCGAATAGCTTCAAGAACTCTTCTTTGTACTCAACGTAGTCCGTTAGCTCTTTTAGGTTTTCAGACGTGATCTGTGGCCATAGGTCACGACAGTGTTGTTGGATGTCTTCACGCAGTTCCCAATCATCCAGACGTAGGCGGTTCACTTCATCTACTTCTGCAGCGCTGCCGTCCTCTTTGTAAAGACGTTGACTGAACATACGGAAGATTTGTTCCATACAACCTTCATGTACGCCTTCTTCGCGCATTTTCTTGAATACCATTGCGATATATAGAGGCATTACAGGAATAGCAGAACTTGCTTGAGTCACAACAGACTTAAGTACCGCTACGTTTGCGCTACCGCCAGTTGCAGACAGTTTCTCGTTCAGTGCTGCTGATGCACGATCTAGGTCCATTTTCGCTTTACCTAGAGCGCCATCCCAGTAGATCGGCCAAGTTAGCTCAGTACCGATGTAGCTGTATGCGACTGTTTTACAGCCATCTGCTAGCACGCCAGCGTCTGATAGTGCATTAATCCATAGTTCCCAATCTTCACCACCCATTACGGTTACTGTGTCTTGGATTTCTTGCTCAGTAGCAGGCTCTACGCTTGCTTCGATGATGACGTCTTTGTTGGTATCAACAGCGGTCGACGTGTAAGTTTCACCGATAGGCTTAAGTGCTGAACGAATCAGTTCACCCGTTTCTGGCATTTTACGTACTGGAGAAGCCAGTGAGTAAACCACCATATCTACCTGACCAAGGTCTTCTTTGATCAGATCGATTGTTTTCTGTTTTGCTTCATTTGAGAACGCGTCACCGTTTAGGCTTTTCGCGTATAGACCCTCTTCACGAGCTAGCTTTTCAAATGCAACAGAGTTGTAAAAACCTGCTGTACCTGGCTTCTTCTCCGTGCCTTCTTTTTCGAAGAAAACACCGATAGTTGAAGCACCGCCACCAAATGCCGCAGCGATACGAGAAGATAGGCCGTAGCCACTTGATGCACCCACAACGAGAACGCGTTTTGGAGCGTTTTTAATTGGGCCTTGTGCTTTAGTGTAAGCAATTTGTTCTTTTACGTTAGCTTCACAACCCACTGGGTGCGTAGTAGTACAGATAAATCCACGAATTCTAGGTTTGATGATCATATTCAACTTCCTTTAAAAAACGTTGCTAGGATAAAAGGTTCAGCCCTACTTCGCACCTAATTTCTGTAAAAATGCTGCGAAAATGCAAGTGGTTGGAGCACTCACAGCATCATTTATGACCGATAGAAACAAATAAGCACCTCGGCTGAGGTGCTTATTTCGAACATTTTAGTGTGGACGTTATGCCGCTGAATTCAAATGCGATTTTTTCGTCGTCACATTAGTACGAACTTCTGAGAAGTCATGGCTAAAGTGGTCAACTTGAATTGCTTTGTAACGCAGCTTATCCGCCGCCATAATTTGATCTATTTCTTGCTCAGTTAACACATCCTCTTCAAACGCTTGCTGTAGGCGGTCATGTAATAGACCTTTGCGTGCAACTTTGCCATCTTTAGCCGCCTTCATCAGTTTGCGCTCTAATGGCTTAACGTCATACATCGCTAAAAATGCACGCTCCATCAAACCCACACTGTCGTCTTCGTCTTTACCGATGTAACAAAGGTGCGTCAGACGGTCACGCTGAGCGCCTGGGGTCATCATAGCCTCTGCCAGACCTACACACAGTTCATCACTCGGTGCTTTGAAGTGATTACCAAGTGGGAATAACAAGCCTTTAAGGACACCACCTACGTATTTCACAGGGAAGTTTGAGTACGCTTCATTCAGTGACTTAGACGCATTGTATAAGCAGTGCTGTACCGCGTAATGGACAAAGTTTAGATCACCCTGTTGTCGACCTTCATCTTCGTACTTCTTCAACACGGCTGATGCCATATAGAGGTAGCTTAGGCCATCACCCAAACGAGCAGAGATCATCTCTTTACGTTTTAAATCACCGCCAAGCGTCAGCATCGCAAAGTCAGCACTTACGGCTAGCGCACGGCTTAGACGAGTAATGTCCTTGTAATATTGCTGCGTAGGGCCGCTCATGTGCGCCTTAACAAAACGAGAACCAGTTAGCGCTGCGCCAAGTGCGCCAAAGGTGTTACCCGTGGCATGTTTAATGTGCTTAAACAGCAGATCATCAAACTCTTTCGCACCTTCTTTCGAATCTGGGTTGGCCGCTGCTTCCATCTCTTTCAGTACGTATGGATGACAACGTGTCGCACCTTGACCGAAAATCATTAGGTTGCGAGTCAAAATATTTGCACCTTCGACGGTGATAGCAACAGGAATGCCTAGATAATGTTTCGCTAGGTAGTTCATTGGACCATCTTGAATCGCGCGTCCCGCATGGATATCGAAAGAATCGTTCAGGATAGTACGGGCCATTTCCGTCATGTGGTATTTAGCAATAGCTGTCACGATGCCTGGTTTCTCTTTCATATCAAGAGACGTCGTCGTCAGCGTACGTGTCGCCTCAAGTAGATAAGTTAAACCACCAATGCGTCCCATCGCCTCAGCGACACCTTCAAATTTACCGATGGACATACCAAACTGTTTACGGACATATGCGTAAGCGCCTGTGGTTCGTGTGGTAAGGTGACCGATCGCGGTGCCGAGCGCAGGAAGTGAAATACCACGTCCTGCCGACAAACATTCCACCAACATACGCCAACCTTTACCCGCGTACTCTGAGCCACCAATTAGCCAGTCCATAGGAATGAACACATCGTTACCACGTGTTGGACCGTTCATAAACGCAGAACCGAGCGGATCGTGACGCTCACCAATTTCCACACCTTCGTGATCAGCAGGAATCAATGCACAGGTAATACCCACATCTTTCTTGTCGCCAAGCAGGCCATCTGGGTCTTGGAGTTTGAATGCGAGACCAAGAACAGTCGCAACAGGTGCTAGGGTAATATAACGCTTGTTCCAACTAACACGGATACCAAGAACTTCTTCACCCTCGTGCGTGCCGTAACAAACTACGCCTTGGTCTGGAATACCGCCTGCATCTGAGCCAGCTTCAGGGCCGGTTAAGGCAAAACATGGAATATCCGTACCGTCAGCGAGACGTGGTAGCCAGTAGTCTTTTTGCTCTTGAGTACCATAGTGAGAAAGTAGCTCACCTGGGCCAAGAGAGTTTGGCACCATGACTGATACGGCTGCGCTGATGCTTCGTGTGGCAATACGAGATACGATGGTTGAGTTTGCAAGTGCAGAAAACTCTCGGCCGCCGTATTCTTTCGAAATGATCAGGGAGAAGAAACGCTCTTTACGTAAGAAATCCCAGACTTCAGGTGGTAAATCACGGTCATCTTTTACGATCTGCTGATCGTTTAGCATTTCAAGTAACGTCTCAAGTTCATTGTCCATGAAGGCTTGTTCTTCAGACGTCAGTGCTGGTTTTGGGTAGTGATGAAGCGTTGTAAAGTTAGGCTTGCCAGAAAACAACTCGGCATCCCACCATACACTACCGGCTTCCATTGCCTCTTTTTCCGTACTCGACAATGGTGGCAGTACTTTCTTAAACATTTTAAATGCTGGGTCACTAATCCATTTTCTTCGTAGAGAGCTCATAGTTCAGATCCTTTTGTTCACATTACCGCTCGCGGCTTTCACTTTTCTTTTTTATTGATTTAATTAGGTTTACTTGGCGGACATTCCTGCCGACAGGTATGGAATCAGTAGGTCGACGACAGACTTCGCATCGACGTCTTTTTGGAATTTACTTTCCGCAATTTCCGTTAGCGCTTGACTAGATGCCATGGTGAAAACACAAGTTCCAAGGGTAAAGTGTAATCGCCAAAACAGCTGTTCTTCTGTTAGTTCAGGGTTTGCTTTGCCTATGGAGAACATAAACAACTTCAGCACTTCGTCATATCTGGTGCTGATAAACCAGCGCAAGTGCCCCTGCACATCGGTGTAACCTCGCCCTATCAACAACATAAACAAGGCAGTACCGTTTGGTCGCACATCATTTAACGCCCGTAAGGGTAAGCGCAACGATTCGAATACCTCATCCATGTTGTAATCGTCACGGGTGTTTAGCTCTATCAGAGATGTTTTAATGCTCGGCATTAACGCTTCTAAATAGCGGTCTAAAACGGCTCTAACGAGCGTCTTTTTATCGCCAAAATGGTAGTTTACCGAAGCAAGGTTTACGTTCGCCTTACCAGTAATGGTTCTTAGTGATGTGTCATTGAAGCCGTATTCTGCAAATAGTCCTTCTGCTACATCGAGTATTTTTTCTTTTGTTGTACTTCTCGGGGCCATTTCAATCACTCGTATTAAACAACTGTTTGAAAATATACTCCCGAAACGACAGATTAACAAACGATTAACATCACATTTTCAAGCATTGGTCTGACCAGACATAGAAAGTGCAGGCGTAAAGGAATGAATTTAAAGCGAATATTATTTTGTGAAAAAAACTTCTAAAAAAAATGGAACTGAATGGAATTAGCTCGGTCTGAATTACTGTAACAACTAGGGCATTTAAAGTTTTTCAGGCCGTCAAACTTGTTTCTTTCTGGTTGTTACATTGCTGCTTTTTCTTATTAACTCCTATGTTTGTATCCGCCCAGATAAATTTTCTTCTGGGCTTTTTTTCGTCTGTCGTTCCCCGCTATGCACTAGCAAATAGTAAATCCAAGATATAAAAAAACCTCTCAATTGAGAGGTTTTCGTATTTCAAATTGCTGCTCTAAAAGCGGTTCGCTTTAGTATTCCTCAGCAACCTCTTCTGACGCCTGCTTTGGCAACGAGAAGTGCAGTAACGCATAGCCAAGTACAGCGGCAGTGGTAGAGCCCATCAAGATGCCTAGTCGAGCATAAGTGTCAAACTCAGGACTCACGTTTGCAAACGCCAATGATGAGATGAAGATAGACATCGTAAAGCCGATACCACACAACACTGACACCGCAAAGATATGCATAAAGTTCACGCCTTTCGGCAGCTTAGCAATACCTAGTTTCACTGCCGCCCAACTGAATGTGAAGATACCCAGAGGTTTACCAACCAACAGACCCAGAGCAATACCTAATGGCAACATTGAAGTCAGACCTGACATCGATACACCCTCTAATGAGATACCTGCGTTTGCGAACGCGAATAGAGGAAGAATACCGAATGCTACATATGGGTGAAGTGCATGCTCCATGTGTTTTAGTGGAGAGTGTTCACCCTGCTTACCTTTCAGTGGAATAGCAAAACCGATCACCACACCTGCCAATGTTGCATGGACACCAGATT
This sequence comes from Vibrio sp. 10N.222.52.B12, assembly GCF_002875385.1. Classification (NCBI taxonomy): domain Bacteria; kingdom Pseudomonadati; phylum Pseudomonadota; class Gammaproteobacteria; order Vibrionales; family Vibrionaceae; genus Vibrio; species Vibrio sp. 10N.222.52.B12. The sequence continues at coordinate 193,874 of NZ_MDAW01000145.1, forward strand.
TCAGAACCGCGAACCAGAGAATAGCACCAACGATCATATACGGTGTTAGCTTAGTCACCCCTTTTGCATTCAGCATAAAGAGCAAGCCAGTCATCGCAAAACCAACTAACAAGGCCATTGTTGATAGGTCACCGGTGTAGAACAACGCGATGATCACAACAACACCAAGGTCGTCAATGATTGCAAGTGCAAGCAGGAACACCTTCAAAGCAATTGGCACACGTTTACCTAGTAACGCCATGATACCAAGCGCAAATGCGATATCTGTCGCCGCTGGAATTGCCCAACCAGAGATCGCTTCAGGGTCGCCAGCATTGAAAGCAACGTAAACAAGTGCAGGAGCCAACATGCCGCCAACCGCAGCAATTGCCGGGAAGATTGCAGTTTCTTTCGATTTTAGTGCGCCTTCAAGTAGCTCACGCTTTACTTCAAGACCTATGAGTAGGAAGAACACAGCCATAAGGCCATCGTTGATCCAATGGGATACTGACATACCAAATACATAAGTATGCAGCATAGCTTGATAAGTTTCGCCAAGTGGGGTGTTAGCAATGGTCATCGCAATTGCCGCAGCAATTACCAGAAGAATACCACCAGCGGATTCCATTTTGAAAAAGTCACGAATGACATCGTTCATGATTTCGCCCTTATATTTATTATCTTAATAAACGATTAACAAAGAATGATGAGAGTGTATAGCTGCTGAAAATTTTAGAATAATCGCTTGTTCAGAGTATAAACTTCGATTTTTCCGATGTATTCTTTACGACACATCGTATTTTTCAACAAGAACATATAAATTTACAAGACCTGACAATCTCCCTATAAGTCTATGTATTCACATAGATTACTATTAACTTAGTATAATATGTGACTGATTTTCGTGATTAACATGCAGTTTTACGACGAAAACTGCGTGTTTCAACGTCAAAAAAGCCACCTTTGATGAGGTGGCTTTCTGTTCTTTTTAGTAACCGGTGAGTTGCATAAATCCCCACGCCTCATTGGAACCCGATGCGAGTATCGGTCCTTCCCAATAAGGGATCACAAACGGAAGCCACATGTCCGATTTTATGATTCTCGTCGTCAAATTGATGTTGTGCTCGGGGACATTAATGATCCATTGCAGCGGTAGCCTTCTTCCGTTTGATAAGCCAGTGACCTGCAAAGGTGTCATGGTTAATTCTTTCTCAGTTAAGTTGATCACCTTACCGGAACGTGTCGCTAAAGTGCCAAACAGATGGGGAACCTGTCCATGATGACGATAGCGACTCACCGTAAGTGCTCGTCCATCATCAAGATTGAAAACAAACCAGTCCCAGCCTTGTTGCCCTTCACCGATTAGGCCACTACCCCACTCTTTTTGCGTCCACGCAGCCCCTGTCACTTCAATATCCCGACCATTTAAGGTTAGGTTGCCTTTTACATTTAAGAAAGGCGCACTGAAGCTAAAGGATGCGACAGATTGGAGCGCGTGCTTAACTTGAAAGCCTTTATCGCCATTCACGACGAACGGGCCGCTAGTAGTGGTATTTAAATCCATACCAAAGGTATCTGTTGTCACCTCTAAGTTACCCGGAAAGGGCGTAGAACCTAACGCTCGCCACGTCCAATTATCTATCCACAGACGGAACGGGCGATTTGTCATTCCAGCTTGTCCAATGCCACCACGCGCCACTCTTTGTTCTTTCCATACTTTAGAGCCATTGCTAATCACAATATGGGAGATAAAAAGCTGTGGATTTTGCCAACCTCTGGTATCACGCTCATCTGTTGCAACTCTAAAGTAGCTCCATTGAACGTTGTAAACCTTGCCATGCTTATCTTGTAATTTGGCAAAGTAATTCCACCATTCATGTTGATAATCTGGATGGAAGCGAAAATCCTGAGGAAGCGAGACATGTTCATCTGGCAACACTGGTTCAAAGATCGTTTTGCTTTCTCTTTGTAGTACCGCGCTAATGTCACTCTCTTTCGTTGCCGTCGCTTCGGCCCAATGCGTGAAATACAGTGTCGCACCCGTTAATGCAATGAAAGCAATAAACACCAACACTGATATCGAGAAGATCTTTTTCGGCTTCATATTCTTCGTCACAGAGCATCCCTCAACGACTTCATCGGAGTACTCTTAATCATTCTGATCACTGGTAATGCCCCCGCGATCATGATGGCAAACATCGCCCAAGCAATCGTCTGAACATACTCCCAAGGGATCGTTTGCAACTCTAAAGACCAGCCAAAAGATTGCTTAATAATGATATCAACAATCAAATGTGCCAACGCTAATCCGAGCGGAACGGCAATAATGGCGGAGATCATACCAAAAGCAAACAACTGTAACCCACCAAGGAGGACAAGCTCTTTACCCGACACGCCCATACAACGAAGTAAAGAAAAGTGCCTTTGCCGTGAAAACTCGCCAGCAAGGGTGGCAAAGAACAAGCCAAACACAGCAATAATCAATGTAATGTTGCCTAGTGTGCCCGCGATCGCAAAGGTGTGGTCAAACACTCGCATGGCTTGGTTATAGATATTGTTGTTGTCGAAGACTCGGTCTTGTGACAAGCGGAACACGTTTTCTAAGCGACGTTTCAAACCTTCGCCATTAACATTGTCTTCAAGTAAAACGCCAAGCCCAACGTTACCTGAGCCCGCAAAAGCATACAGCCAATTTCGGTGCGACATCATCACTTGGTTGTAGGGGTTGCCATAGTCGTAGTACACCCCAACAACTTGCCACCCTCCGCCTAACGGTGGCTGAAGATCAATATAGTCACCAGGGCGAATGTCGAGCTTCAATGCCATAGACTCACTGACCATCAGACTTTTTGAATGATGTAAGTGATACCAATAATTAGGCACGCCAAGTTTTACTGTGAGTGAATCGAGTTCCCCTTCCGAAGCCCCTGTACTCACTACTTGAAGCGCTCCACGTTCCGTAGGCACATCTTTTTCCCAACGCCACCAAACGGTATCGACCTCTGGTTGTTCTTTTAACCAAGCACTCATGCGAGCTGCTGAGTTGTTCGTAGGGTAGATGTAGATATCTGCAGCAAGACGTTGGCTCAACCATTTGTCGGTCGTATCACGGAAACTGCCTACCATGGTCTCAACACCAATGTTCGCCGCAAGTGCCAGCATAAAGGCCATCGTAGCAACACCCCGGTAACTCATGCTTGCCGCCGCATCAGCGAAGAACCAACGGACACGAACCCAACGTAATGAATAAGAGAAACTTTGGAACATATGCCACATCAAAAATGGCATAAACAACGCCACGCTGATCAACATTAGCGCGATGATAGCAAAACCTGACTCTTGCGTTCTTGGAGCTTGATAAACCGCAACGGCCGCCACACAAAAAGCACAAGCAGCAAACGCCTGCCAAGAGAATTCACGTCCAGCAAAGCGCATCAAAGATAAACGAGAAGAAAGACGGATGGGTTGTGATTTCAACAAACGAATCAAAGGCCATAAACAAGAAATCAGAGCGCCCAACGCCGACATTGCCAAGCTATATAAACTCGATTCCCATGACCAACCAATGGTGAGACCAACGTTGGCATCGTATAAATCACTTAAGCTGGATGACACTGCAGGAATCAGTTCATTCGCTAAGATCAACCCGAAGAAGTTACCACAAGCCCATGCAACCAAAACTAGAATGGTCAGTTCTAACATCAATGCCTGTGCGAGCTGCATGCCATTCACGCCCGTTTGGCGAAGAATACCAACTAAACGTTGACGTTGGATAAAAGACAGAGACATTGCTTGATAGAAGATAAACAAACCAACAAGGAAGGACAACATTCCCATGGCCGTTAAATTCATGTGGAATGCTTTAGTAAGCGATTCTAACTCTGTTCGGCTATTGCGCACCAACGTCATGCCATTAGGTAGCATGTTTTTTAGCGCCAGAACTTTTTCCTCTGGCATTTCACCACAAGCAATCGCAGACAATCCTGAACTGCGTTGCAGCATTCTTAATAGAGAGATGTCCGTGACTAAACGCGTACCAGAAAGCAAGTTGTCACTATCAACCTTCAAAGGTCCGAGCTGACTGCCATCATTCAGCGTAATAAAGTCCCCATTACTCCATGACATATGTGCAGCTAAATCTTGGCTGACTAAGATTGGATATGGCGGCTTCATTAACGTCAGCATTGGAAGATCTTTAAGCGATTTACCTTGCTGTAGCGGCAGCAATGCAACAGGGTCAACCCCCACTAACATCAAACTTATATCGGTGTTGGTGTCTAAATGTAGAACATCAAATGGTGCGCATTGATTAAAACCAGCACGACGAAGCTGGATATAAAAGCCTTGAGGAATTTTGTTTGCAGAGTGTTTAGTACGAATACGGTAAGGCAAAGGGTTGGAAAAAAGTTTCTCACCAGTTTCGTAGCTCTGTTTCGCGTGTTGGTTAATTGAAGTCACACCAACAAGGAGTGATACTCCGAGGGTTAAACCAAGCCAAACAAGAATAATTTGAAGTGGGTAACGACGGTAATGACCGAGTAGCGCCTTAACTACGGGCCATAACATGCAATTGCCCTCCTTGAAGACGAATGCGGCCTTCCATGTGCTCAGCGACCTTTTCACTGTGCGTCACCAACAACAGCGTACACTCAAGCTGACGAGCAAGGCTGGTCAACAAGCGCATTACCGCTTCAGCATTTCGTTCATCTAAGCTACCAGTCGGCTCATCGGCAAGTAAGATCTTCGGCTCCATATACAGCGCACGAGCAATCGCAGCGCGCTGCTGCTGTCCACCTGATACCTCTTCTGGATAACGCCCTAAAAGCGGCATAAGATCGAGTGCAGAGAGAATTTGGCGCCATAAACCTTTGTCTTCAGGCAAGCCTTTTAACTGGCGACAGAAACGGATGTTATCTGCAATATTCAAAGTAGGCAGCAGGTTGAATTGCTGAAAGATGTTGCCGATGTTGTTTCGACGATAAAGTGTTCTTAAGCGCTCTGGAGCACTGTGCATCGCGAAACTTGGGTATTGGATCTCACCAGAGTCAGCGGTATCAAGGCCTGCAATTAAATTAAGGAGTGTACTCTTACCAGAACCACTCTCTCCCATTAATGCAACTTGTTCACCCTGTTGTAATGTTAATTCTGCCCCTTGTAGTACAGGATGAAATTCGCCCCCGTCTACATAGCCTTTACATAGGTCTGACAGTTTCAACATTGATTTTGCCGCTCAAATGGTGTTTAAAAATTGGAATCAGAATCTACACTAAAATCCGGTTGGTAGGAAGTAATTTGAATAGTTGATCACACTATCAGACTACAAATGCAACTTGTCTCGCGACCCTTCTTAAACATCGATCAAATTTTTCATCCATTTCTTACTCGCCATGCGGTGTAAACATGTCCCCCACTTAACCACTTCCTCGGTTAGAAACAATAAGTAAACCCATTGTGGTTCAAAGCCTAGGTAGATAGCACCAAAGGCGGCAAGAGGAATGCTAATCACCCATTGCGCAATCAGATCTTGGTACAAGCAGAACTTCACATCCCCACCCGCACGAAGCACACCAACAATAGCCATCATAGGAACAGAACGAAGTACCACCCCGACGGCAAGAATCACCATAAACTGTTCAGCTAGGTGGCGCGTTTCTGGTGTCAACGCACTGAAGGCGTCGAGAATAAGTTGGTTAGAAAACAGAAGTAAAATCGCCACCACGATAGCAATCGCCACATTGAGGATCACCGTCGCCCAAGCTTGATAATAAACAGGGCCAAAGTTCTTCGCTCCCAATTGATTTCCAACCAATACTGCCGCGGCGTTAGATGAACCAATCATCATAGCTAGAGCAATCGACTCTACCGGCGTCATTACTGACAATGCCGCTAAACCTTGAACGCCTGCTTGCCCCATAATCGCATGATAAGCAAACAAACCACCCGCCCAAGCAAGGAAGTTAAATGTGGTCGGAAGAGAGAGCTTCAAGAAACGTGTAATTTTATCCAACACCAAGCTGGCACGAATGTCATCCAAACCGAAAGCAATGATGTGTTTTTTAAACCACAGGTAACTGAATAAACAAGTTACTTCAATAGCACCACTGATGACGGTGGCAATGGCAGCCCCTTTAATACCCATCGCAGGAAAGCCAAATTGGCCAAAAATAAGCACCCAGTTAAGGAAGATGTTGGAAAGAATGCCGATGCCGCTAAAAAACGTACTTAGACCCGGTTGATGCATAGCACGCAGACCCACCGCCATACTTGCGACACAGGCTACAGCAAACATACTAACCGATGAAATAACGAGATAATCAGCACCAAGTCGAATCACCTCTTCCGAATCCGTTGTCAGGCGCATGATTGGTTCTGGGAACAGAACGAATAACACCACCGTAAGGGCAGCGAATACCATGGAAATCATCCAAGTCAACGACGTACTCTGACGCACACCGACTTTATTACCTGCCCCCCAATACTGCGCCGTAAGCAATGCTCCACCCGTTGTCACCCCAAGTAACATAATGGTCGTTACAAATGTCGCTCTTGCTGCAACACCGACCGCAGCAATTTCAGCCTCTCCCAATTGACCGAGCATCAGTACGTCCACCAAGCTTCGGCTGGAGAACATCATGCTCTGTAAAGTTATGGGTAATGCGATGGCAAATAGTCGACGTAAAAACGACTTATCAGCATGAATAACCAATTGTGAGAAAAAAGTCATGCTCGCTCCGACGACAACTTATTGATAGAACGGGAAAAGTGTCTCATGATTATACCCAGTGGTGACTAATCCACCAGTAATAAAAGGATTCATAATGAAAAAGGTGTTGGTACTCGGGGCTTCCGGCTACATAGGCTCTCAACTTCTTCCACAACTGATCGATAAAGGTTACATTGTCACTGCAGCAGCTCGTCATATTGACTATTTAGAATCTCGAACTCAGCCACACCCTAATCTCACACTCACTTATTTAGACCTCGCAGACGCAGAAGCGACGCTTGAAGTCGTAAATGATTTTGATTTGGTGTTCTTCCTTGTGCATGGTATGGCACAAGGTCACGACTTTGTTGAGTACGAGTTAAACCTCGCAGAGAACTTTAAAAATGCGCTTGAGAAAAGTCGCGTAGAACACGTGATCTACTTGAGTGCGATTCAGCCTCAAACCGGCAACTCTCAACACTTAGCAGCACGTAAAGCGACGGGGAAGATCATTCGTCAGGCTGGTGTTCCTGTTACCGAGCTTCGCGCAGGCGTGATTATTGGGCCAGGGTCTGCGGCATTCGAGATCATGCGTGACTTCGTCTATAACCTGCCGATTCTGATTGCGCCTAAGTGGATCGACTCCAAAGCTAACCCAATCGCCCTACCCAACCTCAATCACTATTTGCTGGAACTGGCAGAAACCAAACCAACAGAAAGTGAAATCTATGAAGTTGGTGGGCCGGATACATTAAGTTATCGCGAGCAATTTGAAGTCATTTGTAAAATAACGAAGAAACCTTACAGACTGTGGTCAACGCCACTGCTAACACCCAAAATGGCATCGTATTGGTTAGCCATTGTGACGTCAGTTCCCACAAGTATTGGTAAAGCGCTGCTTGCTGGTTTAGAGCACGATTACATTGCCAATACCAAAGCCATTCACGAGCGATTTCCACAAGAGTTAATCAGCTATGAACAGTCCGTAGCGGACACCATCGCTACGGAGGGAACTTTTGTGCGTAGTAACGTATGGGGGTTTGAACCAGCAGCTCTCAAACGTTGGCAACCAGGCTACGGCTATTATCCAAAACAAGCAGGAGCAAGCATTAAGACAAAAGCTTCTGCAGAATCACTTTGGAAAGTCGCACAAAAGATCGGGAGCCCTGAAAAAGGCTATTACTTTGCCAACATCCTTTGGCGCACCCGAGAGTGGCTTGATATCTTCTTTGGTGGAGGAAAACCCATTCGAGTTTCACCACCGGGGCCAGAGCTCAAAGTAGGTGATTTCATTGATTCATGGAAGGTCATTCGCTGCGAAGAGAACCAGTTCCTCTCACTGTTTTTCGGTATGAAAGGTCCCGGACTTGGTCGTTTAGAAATTACAATCAAAGACGATGGCGAAGAGCGCGAATTCGATATCACCGCATGGTGGCACCCGCAAGGCTTCCCTGGTTTGCTTTACTGGTTTGCGATGATGCCAGCACACCTATTCATCTTCAAAGGTATGGTAAAAGCGATCGCCAAAGAAGCAGAGCATCTAGAGCGGGAGTAACGCCCCATTGCGCTTGGCCTCTCATAGCACTTTCAAACAAAGCAGATAAAGGCTATTTGAGAGTGCTATTGAAAAGGTTCTATATTGATTAACACTCTGTAAATTTAATTGAATTTATTTCAGTACAATCTCCATATTATTCTTAGCTCATACCTTTTTAGACCGGCTTTGTTCTGAACTTAGTGACTATAACGTTAAGCAGATTTTGGAATCACAATGGGCAATCGATACATCATTAGCAGTAAACACCACGATAACTTTATGCTTCGTCAGCAACACGTCGATAAGATCGCGTTGGTGACAGAGGGAGGCGGTCAGCGAGGCATTTTTACTGCAGGCGTGTTAGATGCCTTCCTGCATGCTGATTTCAATCCTTTTGATTTGCTGATTGGTACTTCTGCGGGCTCTCTCAACCTCGCCTCGTATATCTGTGGGCATCAAGGGCATGCCTACAAAATCATCACAGAAACAACACGACGCCCTGAGTTCTTTAAACTCACGAAATACTTGCTCAATGGTGAAGGGTTTGACTTAGATTTTTTAGTAGACAATGCCGAGATAAGCATCCCGTTAAACTGGGAAAAAGGTTCTGATTTACTCAAAACAAAACAAGTCGTCGCCGTCGCGACACACGCACGGAACCTAACGACAGAATGTTTTGATGTCACCGTTGATAATTGGAAGGATGTGCTGAGAGCATCTTGTGCGATTCCCGCTCTGCACAAAAAGCCCGTAGTGTTTAATGGCGCACGTTGGTTAGACGGCGGTGTATCTGCACCAATCCCAGTTGAAGAAGCTTATCGTCGAGGTTACAAACACATCGTGGTAATCCGGACGATGCCCATAGACTTTGACGAGCATCATCCTTTAATAGAAGCCGTGCTAAAGCGCGCGCCATCCAAAACAATGAGTGAGCTATCGGCTATTTTGCTCAAACACGAAGAAACTTATCGACAAACTCGACGCTTTCTCGCCTCTCCTCCTGATGATGTAAACATTTACGAGATTTCTCCAGCGCGGAACTTACAATCTTCAGTTGTTGAGAGTACGAAAAAGCAACTCGATGCGGATTATTTGCACGGTGCTCAACTAGGCCGCTTGTTTGTGACCAGCATAGGAAGAAAACTCAATATTCCTCACAAGCCTTATAAACGCTATCACCCCATTACCTCGGAATTGAGCCACCATAAGCAGGATTATCACCATCAAATAGATGACGTATGGCAAAACAGAAAGAGCGGTTACTTTAAAGGTGCGATGAATAATGATATCGCTTGGATTAACGTGAACCCTCAAAACCATACAAGAACGTTAGTCATTGTTCAGGGGCGAAATGAATCGTTTTGGAAGTACAAAGAAGTCATTTACGAACTCAGCCAATACTTCAATATCTATTCCTTTGATCATCGAGGTCAGGGAGAGTCGCAACGCTTGGCAGAACACAGCGAACTTGGACACGTGGACCAATTTGAACATTATGTTGAAGACTTAGCTCAGTTTCTTGAAGAGGTTGTAGAGAGCCAACATAAAGACGAAGTTATGATGCTCGCCCACTCGATGGGAGGTGCTGTCGCAACTCAATACCTCGCGAGTTATGATCACAACGTTAAAGCTTGCGCCCTAACAAGCCCAATGTTTGGTATCAAATTACCCAAAGTGGTTGGCGGCATTCAAACGGCCACCATTAAACTCATCAGTCAACTTCAGAAAACACCGAATTTCGCCCCTACCCAAACAGCATTTGTGACTAAAACCTTTGAAGGCAATGACCATACAAGTAGCCCTAATCGCTTTAAAGCCTACAGTGATTTGTTGAGCAACCACCCCAACTTGAGACTCGGTGGTGTTAGCCCTAAGTGGATTAGCGAAGCCGTTGCTGCGGGTAAAAATTGTTTAGCTCAAGCTAAAGACATTAAAACGCCGATTTTAATCGTGCAACCGGAGGGGGATAACGTTGTGTCGTTGCCTGCCCAAGACTTATTCAATGAGCATTGTGCCAGTTCAAGGCTTTTAAGCATTCCTCATGCAAGGCATGACATTTTAATTGAATCCGACCGATATCGAGATTGGGCCCTAAAACGGATAATGAACTTCTACGATCACAGCCATAAGTTTGTTTAATCGCTTGATAGAAGTGAATGTCATGCCCTCAAAAACAAAAAAAGCGTACACACCACAGTATGTACGCTTTAAAGAGCCGTAATCTCCGATAAGTAACGTTCTTATCTCACCCGTAGGTGAAACTGGGTTACTTATTGAGATGCTTGATACGGTCTAGTCTGCTTTAAATGACAACGGGATCTCTGCCAGTTGATTGCCTTCGTTCGCAGGGAAGATCAGGTATTCACCGTGGTATTTCACCATGGATTTGTAGTCCGTCACTTTATGAACCATATAACCCGCTTGTGATGCTTTTTCGACAAACTCAGCGTGGTTACCGCGAACAAACCAACTCATCGGTTTAGCAAGCACTTCACCATCAAAACAGCTTTCACATTGGTCTGCACAAAGCGCCAGAGAGTTTTGACCCTCGGTGAAGATTTGTACTTTACCACAACCAATCAGTTGCTCAGAAGTCGACACTTCCCATTGAGCTTGCTCCATAAGATCCAAAAACGCTTCAATGTCTGAATCTTTGATCACTTTCTGTTCTTCGCCTTCTGGGAAGAATTGTGCGTAATAAGCAGAAATACGTTTGAAGATAAACAGCAAGCCAGCATCGTTCCCTTTTGAACGACCCGCTTTTTGCCAACGCGTTAAATCATCCCCAACAGTGCGACCGAAACGCTGTGATTTTAGCGCTTTGGTCACCCAACGAACCAAGTAATGATTGTTAGCAACTGGCGCATTCGCCAATTTACCTGAACGATGTTCCTGATCCAGTTCTTCCAGAGCAGAATTAACCAAGTGTTGAATTTCTTTGGTGTAATTAGACATTACGCCTTTCTTCCTAAAGTCCAATAAAACAGTGCAGACAGCACTGAACAAGCAAACATAACGATGATCATCGGCCATGCAACACCGCTCGGCATTGCAGCAACCAGCGCACCAATAAGTGAACCAGTACCAAAACGCAAGGTGCCAGCAAGTGAAGATGCTGTACCAGCCATGGTTGGGTAACCACTCAACAACAATGCCATTGAGTTACTACCAATCGTAGACAAGGTACCAATAAACAGCACGACAAATGGCACCATACCCCACAAACCAAGGTTGAACATCCAACCAACAAACAGACCAATACCCGCGGTTAATTGCACAGCTAGACCAAAACGAAGCATGGTATGAGAGCCGACTTTTTTCACCAAACGACCGTTGATGCTGGTCATGACGATCATCGCCACGATGTTCAAACCAAATAGATAACCAAATTGGTCCGGTCGAACACCATACAAATCTATATAGATAAATGAACCCGCCGTCAGGAATGCAAACATACCTGAGAACGAGAACGCCCCAGAAAGCATTAAACCTAATGCTTCAGGATTTGAACACAAGCGTGCATAGTTGCGAATTGTTGTTCGGAATCTTAATGGCTGACGGTTTTCTGGTTTTAGCGTTTCCGGAATCATCCATAACACCAGCAAAATCACTACGACAGCAAAGATAGCCAATACCCAGAAGATAGAGCGCCAACCGAACCAAATCGCTAAATGACCACCGATCATAGGTGCAACAAGCGGCGCAATAGTGATAACTAGGGTCACAAACGACATTGCACGTGCAAAGTCTTCACGGTCAAACATATCGCGAACGACAGCTTGGATGATCACGGCAGCTGCTGCTCCTGCAAAACCTTGTGCAGTACGTACATACGTCAGAGCATCAATACCATTTGTAGTTGCACTAACTACCGCCGCCAAACCAAAAAAGAACACACCTAAAATGAGTACAGGTCGGCGACCATAGCTATCAGCTAGCGGTCCATGAAGCAACTGGCCTAACGCAAAGCCTGCGGTGTACGCCGTTAACGTAATTTGCACTGCCCCTGCTGTCACGCCTAGATCTTTCGCGATAGTAGGCATAGCTGGCAGATACATATCGATAGCAAGCGGGGTTAATGCACCGATTGCACCGAGAACAAGAAACAATAAAAAACTGATTTGTGACTGGGGAGCACTTTGGGCTTTTTCTGTCATTGATTTACCTCTTGTTGTGGTCCTCCCATCAACATTCCACATTGATTGAGACAGATGAGTGACACTTCTCGAACACTGGCTTCATAACAGAGTTACAAAAAACAGTGCGTAGTATCCATACTATTGAGAAATACAGATGCTCAAGTACTTTTTCACTTTTTTAATGTCACTTGAGCATTACTGACGAAAGTATACCAAGGCGGTCTTGACTAACTCGACGCTTAAACCTGCATGATGATTATGCGCAGCGACAATATAACCGAGCTAAAACGAAGAGGCGGTGAAGTTAACACCGTCTGTACTTATCGTCAGTAAGGACCAACAAGAGAAAAGGTTTTTCTCAGATTAAATACAGTTCAGCCTGCGTTTACGAGCAGCGAATACATGACTGGTTCAGTCATTAACACAAATTTGGTAGGAAACCCCATTCTGAGTGATTTCCTACCAAAACACTAGTTCCTATCGAGAACTAAACAATTTCCCAGAACAGCGATTATTTCCAATCAGAAAGAATTACTTTAATACCGATTCGACTTCTTCTTCGGTTAACACACGGTAATCACCGGGCTCTAGAGCTTCATCCAATACGATAGAACCGATACGCTCACGGTGAAGGTGTTCAACCTTATTGCCAAGAGCAGCAAACATGCGCTTCACTTGATGGTACTTGCCTTCGACAATCGTCAATAGCACTTCGTTTTCGGCTTCGTTCACGATTTCCAAGTGTGCTGGTAATGTCGGTTCACGTTCATTGCGAAGTTCTATCCCTTGGGCAAACTTCTCCACGTAGTCTGGCTCAATCGCATCCACCAACCAAACACGATAGGTTTTCTCACACTTGTGTTTAGGTGAAGTAATACGATGAGACCACTGGCCATCGTCAGTGATCAAAACTAATCCTGTCGTATCGACATCCAAACGACCAGCAAAGTGCAAGTTCTCTACTTTCGGCTCATCGAGCAGAACGAAAGCGGTCGGGTTATGCCCGTCTTCATGCGAACAAACAAAGTCCGCAGGCTTGTATAGCATAATGTAACGTGGGCCAGGTTTACCAACGTCACGACCATCCCACTGGACGACACCACCTTCTGGTACTTTAAAAGAACCACTTTTTTGTACTTCACCATTGATGGTTACTTCGCCACTTTTGATGATCTTTGTTGCCTGCTTGCGAGTCGCACCCAGAGCATCACACAAATATTTATCTAAACGCATGAATACCTCATTGAATTATACCCAAATGACCTCTGCCCAAGCCCATTTAAGCTAACAATCGGTAAGTAAAACCGCACTCAAAAGTCACTTGGGTATAAAAGTCGGGTATTATAGCGATCCTAATTAGAATAGTTGAGCAATTTCACAGATTTTCATGTACACCCTTCGCCCTTACCAAGCCGACTCTGTAAAAGCGGTGATTCATTATTTTCGCAAACACACCACACCAGCGGTCATTGTACTACCAACAGGTGCCGGTAAGAGTTTGGTTATTGCAGAACTGGCGAGACTCGCCAAGGGACGCGTATTAGTGCTCGCGCACGTTAAAGAGTTGGTGGAACAAAACCACGCCAAGTATGAAGGCTACGATTTAAAAGGCTCAGTTTTTTCGGCGGGTTTAGGCAGAAAAGAAACCGATCAACAGGTGGTATTCGCATCCGTTCAATCAGTCGTACGCAATTTAGATTCATTCAAAAACCAATTTTCCTTGCTGGTCATTGATGAATGCCACCGCGTACCCGATGATAAAGACAGCAGCTACCAAAAAGTCATCACTCACCTAAGAGAGCTCAATCCAGGTATCAAGGTCCTTGGCTTAACCGCAACGCCATATCGTCTTGGGATGGGGTGGATTTACCAATACCACACTCGCGGACAAGTTCGTACCGAAGAACCTCGTTTTTTCCGTGATTGTATCTTCGAACTACCGATTCGTTATTTATTGGATGAAAACTTCTTAACACCTGCACGTATGATGGATGCGCCAGTACTGTCCTACGACTTCTCGCAGCTTAAGCCAGCCAGTACTGGACGATACAAAGAAGCCGAAATGGATATGGTGATCGACAAAGCCAAACGCGCCACGCCACAAATCGTTGAACAGATCATTCAATACGCCAAAGAACGTCAAGGTGTGATGGTATTTGCTGCGACGGTACGACACGCTCAAGAAATTCATGGTTTATTACCTGAAGGGGAAACATCCATTGTGATTGGTGATACACCAACTCCAGAGCGAGATGCGATCATTCAGTCGTTTAAAAACCGTGAGATTAAATACCTAGTTAACGTCTCCGTTTTAACCACAGGCTTCGATGCACCGCATGTTGATTTGATCGCGATTCTACGGCCCACGGAATCAGTCAGCTTGTATCAGCAAATTGTTGGTCGTGGTCTGCGTTTATCAGAAGGCAAAACCGAATGTTTAGTGCTCGATTATGCCGGTAACAGCTATGACTTATACCAACCAGAAGTGGGCGACCCAAAGCCAGACTCCACCAGCGAGATCATCACTATTCCCTGCCCTGCTTGCGGATTCAACAATAACTTTTGGGGCAAGTTAGACAGCAATGGTTTCTTGCTTGAGCACTTTGGCCGTCGCTGCCAAGGCTATTTTGAAGATGACGAAACCGGAGAACGCGAGCATTGTGGTTATCGGTTTAGAGCAAAATACTGCGGCGAATGTGGTGCAGATAATGACATTGCGGCTCGTATTTGCCATGAGTGCGACGCCACACTTGTCGATCCAGACAAAAAACTCAAAGAAGCATTAAACCTGAAAGATGCGCTGATCTTCGAATGTACAGAAATGGATTTGTCGGTATTTAAGTCCAGTGACGGTAAGTCGCAACTGAAAGTGACATACTCTGGAGAGTCTTATCAAGGTGAAGGGAATGCATTGGTGCATGAGTTTTGGTCTTTAAACACCAAAAAGCAGAAGCAAACCTTTAGAGATCAATTTGTTCGCCCTCATTTAGCCGACAAGCATCGTCCATTTGAAGAGGCTTCCCCGACCAAAGTGGTCGCGAATCAGCATCGCTTTCGCTTACCTCAATTTGTAATAGCGAGAAAGTCTGGTCGTTTTTGGAAGTTACGAGACAAGATTTTTGAAGACGAATTAAAGCAGTAATCGGCACATTATCGCGTCCAGATTGAATACAACGGCGCGACATGATTACTGAAAACTCTCGGTTATTTTGAGCGGTACATATCCCGGTCAGCGAGTTCGATAACGTCTATCAGGGATTCATTCCCTGTTGCTTTGGCCACACCTGTCGTTACTTTTACTTCTACATTATAACGATCTAAAGGCTTGGCAACGATATTCTCCTTGAGTCGTAAAGCTAAGTTTTCCGCAGACTCTAAGGAACAAGAAGGAATCACCGCTACAAACTCATCTCCGCCCAAACGAATCAACCAATCGCTCTGACGGAACGTAGATTGCATCGTTCGAGCAATATGAATCAATGCCATGTCACCAGCATTGTGGCCATGGTTGTCATTGATCTCTTTAAACTTATCACCGTCAATCAAAATCACAGAGTAGTGGCCTTGTTTTATTACCTGCTCAAATTCTTCATCTTCAAACACCTTCCGGTTATGTAGAGACGTCAATTCATCTTTGCTGGCATTTTTTATTGCATGCGCTAAGTGGTTTTGATGCCTTATATTAGAGGAATACAATCGATGGTAGGTGCGCACCAACCCCCAAGCTACCAACAACACCCATAGATTATCGATCAGCACCTTTACTACCGGAAGCTGATAGATAACCACGCTCGTATTATCGAGAGGTAGCACTAATCCTCCAGTAAGGTCATAAAAAGGGTACTTATCATGCCCTATCGTGACATAGTAATGCCCATTTACTTTTTCTGATGTGAGGCTTTGACCATCTAAAAAATGGTAGTTCACATAAACTTCAACAACGACATCTCCCAAAATCTGACCATTTAAATAAACGGGACTGGAGATGCTGAATGCGGTTTCACCGGTTTCTGTGTTATTGAAGTTTTCCGAGAAGATGACGCGATCCGCTAAGTCTGAGTCGTGCATATTCAAAGTACAGGAACGAGTTTGACTACATAGCATGGGATCAAACATCGATGCGTCGATAGCAAGATCATCATTCGCTTTCGAGAAGATAAGTTTCTTTCCCTCATAAGAACGATAGTAGATATGAACGTTAGGTCGTTCTGTTAGTTCTCTATTGTAGCGAAACAAGTCATCTAGAGCAGAAAACGCGATGCGTTCATTTGGGGTTAATTCTGCATCGTTAAGAGATTTAACTCGTTGCGAGCTCTCTATTTGTTGTTGGGTAAAGTTTACATCGGATTGGTTCTTCAAATCAGACTCGATTCGTAGCCCAGTTAATATCGCGGTACTTTTATAAAGTTCCAGATAGTTCGCAATAGAGGCAAACTCTTTTTCGCTGCGATTGATCGCCCATACGCTCATCACTGAAACTACGACGATATAGAGGCAAAACGAAATCACTAATGAGTTTTTCGACAATTTAAAAAGAAGCATTCTTTATCCTAGAACTCC
Organism: Vibrio sp. 10N.222.52.B12; assembly: GCF_002875385.1. Taxonomy (NCBI): domain Bacteria; kingdom Pseudomonadati; phylum Pseudomonadota; class Gammaproteobacteria; order Vibrionales; family Vibrionaceae; genus Vibrio; species Vibrio sp. 10N.222.52.B12. Next base: position 210,792 of record NZ_MDAW01000145.1, read on the forward strand.
ATGCATACACTATGAACTGCACCGAGCTATCCAATTAAAGTGCTCTATGATTTGTCCAGACCAATTATATGTAACATTTATATCAACAGCATATCGCGCGAAAAATATACATTTGTTGTATTTTTGTTTATAGGCATGTTGCAAAACGCGAACCCGTCTTTTGCCTAATTAACCTGAACTCGGGATAAA